>JADFKG010000138.1 GCA_022565075.1 Chloroflexota bacterium
CAATGGTTACGACACTAAGTGAGGTTCCTCAATGACGACCTTGGTTTCCCCGGAGCAGTTCGTGAAAGTCTTCCGGGAGGTAGCTGGCCGAGAGGAGAGCGACCTCTACAAACTTTGGTGGAGTTCCAACAAGAAGTACACAGACAAGTTCTTGGCGCCTCACGCTGGCGTTATGGCCGAGGTCGCAGGACTCCTTGATCTTGAGTACCGACGCGAAAAAGTGAGGATGGACGCAATGCTCTACAAGCCAGTCAATGGAGTGAGGGCTGTCTTGGTGGCCGTTGAACATGAGAATGCCGCAGAGACGGCCAAAGACGAGGCATGGAGGCTCTCGTTGCTGAACGTGCCACTCAAGGTCCTATTCACCTACCCGGAGCACGGCGAAGAGGCACTTCTACTTGGCGAATACGCCCGCGTCCTTAGCGATGCGAACGTGTTCGGCCAGTTCGATGGCTTGAGGCGCCAGCTCGTCATCTTCGGGTTCGCTGACGAGTCCGATCGCACTATCGACTGGCGCTCCTATCTCCATTCTGATAAAGGCTTCGTCTCCCTGGAAGCAACCCCATGACCACCACGCGCGCGACCGAGACGTTCCGGCGCTTCCGGCGGCTGCGCTCCAGCGAGGCGATGCGCTCGCTCGTGCGGGAGACGCGGTTGTCGCCGGCGGGCTTCGTGTATCCGCTGTTCGTCGTGCCCGGCGAAGGCGTGCGCACGGAGATCGCCTCGATGCCCGGCCAGTACCAGATCTCGATCGACGAGGCCGTGCGCGAGGCCGAAGAGGTCGTCTCGCTCGGCATCGGCGGCGTCCTCATTTTCGGGCTACCGTCGGCCAAGGACGAGGCCGGCTCAGAAGCCTACGCCAGCGACGGCATCGCCCAGCGGGCCGTTCGCGCGCTCAAGACCGCGCAGCCGGACCTCCTCGTGATCACTGACGTCTGCCTGTGCGAATACACGTCGCACGGCCACTGCGGGATCATCCTCGACGACGGCAGCGTCGACAACGACCGCACGATCGACCTTCTCGCGCAGGTCGCAGTCTCGCACGTTGAGGCGGGCGCTGACCTCGTCGCTCCGTCCGACATGATGGATGGCCGGGTCGCCGCCATCCGCTCCGCGCTCGACCGTTCCGGCTTCGAGTCGACGCCGATCATGTCCTACGCCGCCAAGCAGGCGTCCGCTTTCTACGGTCCGTTCCGCGTCGCCGCCGAGTCGGCGCCGCAGTTCGGCGACCGCCGGGGCTACCAGATGGACCCGGCGAACAGCCGCGAGGCGATGCGCGAGATCGAGTCGGACATCGAAGAGGGCGCCGACATCGTGATGGTGAAGCCGGCGCTGACGAACCTCGACCTGATCGCCCGCGCCCGCGAGCGCTTCGACCTGCCGCTGGCCGCTTATAACGTCAGCGGAGAGTACGCGATGCTCAAGGCCGCGGTCGCCGCCGGCTACCTCGAGGAAGAGCGTGCCACGCTGGAGCTCTTGACGGGCATCAAGCGCGCCGGAGCCGACATCATTCTCACCTACCACGCCAAAGAAGCCGCGCGCTGGCTGGCGTAGCGCGAGCACGAACGATACCACTTCGCAGCAGACGAAAGAGAAGGGGCGCGACTTTCGCCGCGCCCCTTCGGGCCTCCTTCTGGCCGCGTGATTGCTACTTGATGTGGATGCCGGAGATCGCGCGGGCGATCACCAGGCGCTGGATCTCCGACGTGCCCTCGAAGATCGTGTAGATCTTGGCGTCTCGGTGCCAGCGCTCCACGGGGTTGTCGCGGATGTAGCCCATGCCGCCCAGGATCTGGATCGCCTCGTCGGTGACCCTGACCGCGGTCTCGCCGGCGAACAGCTTCGACATCGAGCCTTCGCCCGCGACGAACGGCTGGCCGGTCTTAGCCATCCAGGCGGCGCGCCAGACCAGCAGCCGGGAGGCGTCGATGGACGTCTTCATGTCGGCGAGCTTGAAGGCGATCGCCTGGTTCTCGATGATCGCGCGCCCGAACTGCACACGCTCTTTGGCGTAATCGAGCGCGAACTCGTACGCAGCGCGCGCCACACCCACTGCCTGCGCGCCGACGGCCGGCCGCGACGCTTCGAACGTGGCCATCGCCGCCTGCGTCCTCGAGCTCTTGCCCTCGCGGGCGCGCGCAATGCGGGCGTCCAGCTTCTCCTTGCCGCCCAGCAGGCAGCTTCCTGGTACTGTGCAGTCGTCCAGCACGACCTCGGCGGTGTGGCTGGCGCGGATGCCGTGCTTCAGGTACTTCTGTCCCTGGCTGATGCCCTTCGTCCCCGGCGGGATCACGAACGCGGCGTGGCCGCGTGATCCCAGTTCAGGCTCGACTGAGACGACGAGGACGTGCACGTCGGCGATACCGCCGTTCGTGATCCACGCCTTCGTGCCGTTCAGCGTCCACTCGTCCTTGGCTTCGTTGTAGATTGCCCGCGACTTCAGCGAGCTGACGTCAGAGCCGGCGTCCGCCTCGCTGACGCCGAACGCGCCCAGCTGGATCTTCTCGGGGGTGCCGAAGCACTGCGGGACCCACTCGACGACCTGCTCCATCGTGCCGTTGGCGACGATGCCCGCGACCGCGAGGCTGGAGCCGAAAAGCGAGAGGCCGATACCGGCGTCGCCCCAGAAGATCTCCTCGTTGACGATCGGCATCATCAAGCCGGTGGGGTCGGCGAACGAGTTCTGCACGAACTCCCAGGAGTAGATCCCCACCTTGGCGGCCTCTTCGATGATCGGCCAGGGTGTTTCCTCTCGCTCATCCCACTCGTGGGCGACGGGCCGGATCACGTCCTTCGCGAAGTCGTGGACCCACTTCTGCATCTGGCGCTGCTCATCGTTCAGCTCCATCGAGAAGTTGACCGCTGCGGCTGCCGGCACGGTCGCGGCCTTGGCCGCCGCGGCTTCAGCTTCTGTCTGTACCATGAAATACCTCCGGGTTAAGCGGGCGGCAGGAATCGTGGGTCGCCGCCCATATTGTCCCACGAGAAAGCGTATCTGAGCGGTCGCTAAGGTGACAAGATGAGATAATTACTTCAATAACGAATGCAGAACCCGGATTCTGTCATCTCAGCGTCGTTTAGCGGGTCATCTTAGCGCCGTCGAGCGCCGCCTGTGTATATGGCAGCAGCGTCTCCGTGACGTCTACGCGCGATCCCAGGTGTTTGCCGAGGCCACTCAGGAGGCCCGTTACGCGCATGATCAGCAGCAGTTCGCGCGGGATGTCCGTGACCGGGTTCGCGCGCATGGCCTTCTCGAAGCGCTGGTTGGACTTGGCCACGAGGTCCGCGTTGGCGTAGCCTTCGCCCTCGCGAGACGTCTCCATGAAGGCGCGGCCCATCTCGACGTAGACCGCGGGGTCGTCCGGGTTCTTCACCTTGATGCCGAGCTCCTTATACGCTTCGACGAGCGCCGGCAGGTCCCAGCGCAGCATCGCGTTCGTCATCTTGGCGTAGCGCAGGCGGAACGTGTCGTCGTACTGGCGGCAGAGGCCGAAGTCGAGCATCACGAGCTTTGGGCCCGGCTGGACGAGCAGGTTGCCGGGGTGCGGGTCGGCGTGGAACATCCCGTGCAGGTACAGCTGCTCGCAGTAGACGTCGGTGACGAGCTGCGCGACTTCCTGTGGGTCGATGCCATCGCGCCGCAGGGCTTCGACGTTGGTGATCTTGATCCCTTCCATGAACTCCATCGTCAGGACGCGCCTGGTCGAGTACTCCCAGATGATCTCGGGCACGACGACGTTGTCGCGGCCGGCGAAGTTCTTGGCGATGGTCTCTGCGTTGTGGCCCTCGTTGACGAAGTCGAGCTCCTGGGGCGCGTTGTGCGACAGCTCTTCGATGATCGGCGTGAAGTCCAGGTTGCGCTCGAAGCGGGCGAGGATGCGCAGGAGGAGCCGGACGTTCTGGAGGTCGTTGTCTACGATCTCCTCGATGCCGGGGTACTGCACCTTGACGGCGACGACGCGGCCCTCTGGCTCTGACGCGCTGGGCTTGAGCCGCGCGCGGTGTACCTGCGCCAGGGAGGCGGCGGCGATGGGCGTCTCCTCGAAGTCGTCGAAGAGGTCGGCGAGGGGGCGCTTCAGCTCGCGCTCGATGACGCGGCGGATGACGTTGAAGGAGCGCGGCGGCACGTCGTCCTGGAGGCGTGAGAGGACGTCGATGTACTCGTCGGGGATGAGGTCCGGGCGGGAGCCGATGATCTGGCCGAGCTTGATGAGGAGGCCCTGGCGCTGAACGGCGGTGTCGTAGAAGTGGTTGGCGGACCAGGTGTGGTGGCGCAGCCGCTGGCGCTGGGCCTTCCTGGGGCGGAGGCCGAAGCGCTTTTCGCGGACGGAGATGAGCTTGTAGCCGAGGTAGACGCGGGCGGCGAGGGAGACGACGGCGTAGCTGCGGCTGATGCGCTTGCTGAGCCTCATACGGCCATTATGGCGGACGGGCGGGCGTTGAGACGAGGCCGGGGCGTGTTTGATTGATTGGGCGGAACCGTACCTGCGGCTGATTGTTTTCCGTGCGAGTCGCTTTTTGCGGCGGGGTTTGGTGTCTGGGAGCGGCGGGATTGTTTGATTGATCCGGGCGCGAGGCTGCGGACGGCCCGGCGGCGGGTGCTGGGGAGAGGGGCATGGGGATAGGGTAACGTTTTTGGGCGGGAGGTCTTAGGGGGAAGCGGCGATGAGGCGGGATGTTTACTTCGCTCTTGGGGAACGTCGCTGGCCGCGTTGACTGGTACCTGAAGACTTCTTAGGCTTGCGCGGGTACGGCCTTCTTCAGCGCTTCCTCGATGGTCGGTTCGAGATTTATGATCGTGTCTTAGTGCTTGGAATTTCCAGACATCAACACCGGTGTAGCACTTACCACTTGACAATATGGTTCGGGAGCTTAATCATTTACTTGCGATATGAACCGTGCCTGATGTGCGGTGTAGTATTGCGCCATTCCCCGGCTTGCCGGGGAATACCCTTCTTAGCGCGGCCACACTACGATGGCCGGCTCTGGTGCCTGCGTTACATCGTTAACTTCGATCAATCGTGAGTCTCCCCACTTGTCCCAGAGATCGGTGCGGACGCGCCGGATTGGTGCTACCCACTTGGAGCGGTGCGCAGCGTATGCCGCCCAATCAGCCACCTGCGTAAAGTATGAATCGTGCGAGTGTCGGTCGGACGGGTCTTCCAAGATGTGCTCCGCTCTGATGTCG
>JADFKG010000139.1 GCA_022565075.1 Chloroflexota bacterium
TGCGAGGAGCCGGCGCGTGACGGCGGCCGGGCGCGGTTGGTCGACGGAGAGGATCACGATCGTCTCCGCGTCTTCGATGGCGGCGGCCCCGGCGCGCAGTGACGAGGCGCGGCCCTCTCGGTAGGTCTCGTTGACGATGCCTCGGGCGCCCGCGGTGGTGACGAGGGGAAGGACGTCTTCGGCGCGGTGACCGAGGACGGCGATGACGTCGTCGACGCCGGCTTCGCGGAGCTGCGCGATCTGGTACTCGATCAGAGTGGCGCCGTGCCACGCCAGCAGCGGCTTCGGCGAGCCCAGACGCCGGGACTCGCCGGCGGCGAGGAGGATGGCCGAGATCGCCGCTTCGCTCACCCCTCTGCGGAGAAGAGTTCGCTGAGCTTCATCGCCAGGCCCATGTTGCCGCCGAGCTTGACCTTCTTCGTGGTGATCGCCCAGACGGCGTTGAGATCGCCGGTGGTGAGGTCGATCCAGAGCTGCGGCTTCGTCTTGATCTCGATGTCGTGGCTTTCGAGAGCGCCGGTCTGGGCCACGGCCTTGCCGTCCGCGATCTCGAGCGTCCACTGGCCGCCGCCTTCGCCTTCCATCGTGAACTGGTAGTTGGCCTGGAAGTCGGCGCCCTTGTCGCTGTTAAAGATGAGCGGCATGTAGTGGAAGATGCGGCCCATGTGATAGTTCACCTGATCCGGCGTGCTGCCCTCGATCCAGTGCGGCATCTTCTTCTTGGCGACGTGGCGGATCTCCTGGTACTGGCCCGGGAGGAAGAGGTAGCTGGCGAAGAAGAGGTCGCGGAGGGTACCGGGGCGGTCCCAGCCAGGGCTGCTGGCCGGCTTGTCGAGATCGCTGTCGCTGAGCGTGTCCAGAATTGCGATGTGCTCTTCGAAGGCGGCGCGTATCCGCTGTAGCAGCTCTGGGACGGGGAGGTCGCGTACCTCCTCCATCGCGCTCTGGCGGAAGCTGGTGATGTCGGAGCGTTTCGTGAATCCGGGGATGTTCGCCTGTTCGCCGGCGAGCGCCTGACGGGTCAGCGGCAGCGTCTCCTTCTCCATCGTCGCGACGAGGCTGGCGATGTGCTCTGTCGCGGTCCAATGGTCCGACGCCTTCTTGTTCAACGCCTTCTCGTCGAGGCGGGAGAAGGCTTCGAGGCAGCGATCGAGGGCGGCCGCATAGTATTCCCGGATCTGGTCTTTGGTCGGCTTCATCGAGTGGTCCTCCTACTGGTTCTGCAACAGCGGGGCGGCTGCGTTCGTTACGGCTATAGCTTACCCATTGAGCGGAGCAGGCGCTCCGGCGTGATCGGTACTTCGTGCTGGCGGGCGCCGACGGCGCTGTCGATGGCGTTGCCGATGGCGGCGGGGCCGGCGACGATTGAAGGCTCGCCGACGATGCGGGCGCCGAACGGGCCTTCTTCGGACGGCACTTCGACGATGATCGTCTCGATCGGCGGCAGGTCGCGCGAGGTTGGCAGGCGGTAGTCGAGCAGGTTCGGGTTGAGCAGGCGGCCGTCCTCGTCGTACCGCATCTCTTCCCAGAGGGCGATGCCGATGCCCTGGCTGGCGCCGCCCTGCATCTGCCCTTCGACGGACAGCGGGTTGATGGCGAAGCCGGCGTCCTGGGCGATGGCGTAGCCGTGAAGCGTGACGTCGCCGGTGTCGGGGTCTACTTCGACGTCCGCGGCCTGGGCGGTGAAGCCCGGCGCGGTCTTGCGGGCGGCGATAGAGCCGCGGCCGACGATGACAGGGAAGGGCGCGCCGAAGTTGGTGCTCAGCTTGCCAAAGCGCTTGAAGGTCATGGCGCGGTCGGGCGCCCCCTTGACCTGCACCTGGCAGTTGGCGACTTCCATGTCCTCGGGCTCGACTTCCAGGCGCTTCATCGCCAGCTCGAACATCTGCTGCTTGAGGTCTTCGGCGGCTGCTTTTACGGCCCGGCCGACGGTGTAAACGGTCTTGCTGCCGGCGCTCATGCCGGCGTAGGGGGCGGTCTTGGTGTCGCCGGTCTCGACGTTGACCATGTCGAGCGGCACGTTGAGGACCTCGGCGGTGATCTGCTGGAAGGAGGTGTTGGTGCCGGTGATGTCCGCGGAGCCGACGGTGACGTTGAGTGTGCCGTCGGGGTTGAGGCAGACGATGGCGCTGGCCGGTTGCAGGCCGCCGAGCCAGCCGCCGACGGCGAGCCCGATGCCGCGGTTGGGCGTCGCCTCGACCTCGCGCCTGCGCCGCCAGACGTCGCTGTCGGCGATCGCTTCGAGGCACTCGCGGAGGCCGATGGCGGGGTAGGTCTGGCCGTTGGGCATCAGGTCGCCCTCGGCGACGGCGTTCTTGAGGCGCATCTCCAGCGGGTCGAGGCCCAGCTCCTTCGCCATGATATCCATGTGCGATTCGATGGCGAAGGTGGCGTTGTGTGCACCGGGCGCTCGCAGGGCGCCGACGCTGACCTTGTTTGTGAGCACTTCGTAGCCCTTGATGTCGATGTTGTCGCAGCGGTAGTAGCCGCCGATCAGCATGCAGCCGGGCAGCATCGGTGCGCCGGGGAAGGCGCCCGAGTCGTAGATCAGGCGGGCCTGCAGCGCGGTCAGAGTGCCGTCTCGCTTCATTCCTGTCTTGAGTTCGATGTGGGCGAACGGCGCCGGCGTCGCGGCGAGCATGTCGTCTTTGCGGCTCATGATGTACTTGACGGGCCGCTTCACGGCGATGGCGAGGGCGGCGACCATCAGCTCCGTGAGGTAGATCTTGCCGCCGAAGCCGCCGCCGACTTCCGTTGCCGTGATGCGGATGCGGTTCTCCGGGATGCCGAACGCCTGCGCCAGCTCGTCGCGGATGTAGAAGGGCGCCTGCGTGCTCGTCCAGACGCTGAGCTCGCCGCTGATGTCGTAGTCGGCGATCGTGGCGTGCGGTTCGATGTAGCTCTGGTGGACCATCGCCGAGCGCCAGGTGCGCTCGATGACGATGTCGGCCTCGGCGAAACCGGCCGCGACGTCTCCGCGCTCGAACGGTGCGCTGGAGGCGATGTTCGAAGGCTCGCCCTCTTGCTCCGTCTCTTTCGTTTCGACCGAGACGTGGCCGCGTTCCTCCGAGCGGTCGACGTCGTGGAGCGGATCACGCACGAGGGGCGAGTCTTTCTCCATGGCGGCGACGGCGTCGAGGACCGCCGGCAGCGGCTCGAACTCGGCCTCGATCAGCTCGACGGCCTCCGCGGCGACGTGCGGGTCCTCGGAAAGGACGGCGGCGACGGGCTGGCCGAAGAAGAGGACCTCCTTGTCCGGGAAGATGAGGCCGGTGCGGTTGCTATCTTTGCGGTTGTAGTCGGGCAGGTCGGCGGCGGTGATGACGGCGTGGACGCCGGGCACGGCACGCGCCTTCGCTGTGTCGAGCGACTTAATGCGGGCGTGGGCGTGAGGCGCGTAGAGGACGCTGGTGTGCAGCATGCCGGGCATCTTCATGTCGTCGGCGTAGACGGTCTTGCCGGTGACCTTGGCCGCGCCGTCGAGGCGGGTGACGCGCTGGCCGACAGCCGTGTGACCGTTGGCGTCGGTGCCGGTGCTCTCGCGGACCTTCGTCTCCTGGGCCATCAGGCGCCTCCCCGGATGCGCTCGGCGGCCAGTTCGACCGCCTCGTAGATCTTGGTGTAGCCGGTGCAGCGGCAGAGGTTGCCGGCGAGGCCCTCGCGGATCTGGTCGAGGGTCGGGCTCGGGTTGTCGTCGATCAGGTTGCGGGCGGCGACGATCATGCCGGGGATGCAGTATCCGCACTGCAGGCCGCCGGTGTCGATGAACGCCTGCTGCACGGGGTCGAGGGAGCCGTTGCTCTGCAGGCCCTCGATCGTCGTCACCTGGCGGCCGTTGACCTGAGGGGCGAGCATCAGGCAGGAGGTGACGATGCGGCCGTCGACGGACATCGTGCAGGCGCCGCAGTCGCCGGTGCCGCAGCCTTCCTTCGAGCCCGTCAGGTCGAGCGCCTCACGGACGGTTTCGAGGAGCGTCCAGTGGGGCTCGACGGCGACCTCTCGTTCGCGGCCGTTGATGGTGAGCGAGATCAGTTGCCGGGGCATTACGCTGTTCCCTTCGCGCGATTCGCCGCTTCCGCCAGCAGGCGCGCCGTCATCACCTTCACCAGGTGGCGGCGGTAATCGGCGGAGGCGCGGATGTCTGTGATCGGAGTGCTGTCCTGGGCGGCGGCTTCGGCGGCCTTGGCGAACGTCTCCTCGCTCGCGGGCTGGCCTTGCAGCGCGGCCTCGGCGCTCATCGCGCGCAGCGGAGTCGGGGCCACCGCTCCGAGGGCGACGCGGGCGTGTTCGATCGCGTCGCCGGACAGCGTGAGAGCGACGGCGACGCCGACGACGGCGATGTCCATCTGTTTGCGCGGTGTGTTTCGTTGGTAGGCGGCGCCTGTACCCGTGGCTGGCACGGGCAGGCGCAGTTCGGCGAGCAGTTCGTCCGATTCGAGGGCCGTCTCGCCGGGGCCGCGGAAGAACTCGGCGATCGGCAGGGTGCGGCGGCCGTTGGGGCCGACGATCACTGCCTTCGCGTCGTAAACGAGGAGCGGCGGCACGGTGTCGGCGGACGGTGCGGCGTTGCAGACGTTGCCGCCGATCGTTGCCATGTTCATCGTCTGCAGCGAGCCGACGACGCCGGCGCCCTCGGCCAGCGCCGCGTATCGTTCGCGGACTGCCGGGTGGGTGGCGACGTCCGTCATCGTGGCGCCCGCGCCGATGCGCAGGCCGTCGGTCTCAGAGAAGTCGACGCCGCGTAGCTCGGAGACGCGGTCGAGGCTGACGATCGTCGCCGGGTAGGGGAAGCGGGTGGCGCGTTCCTTCATCTGGACGACGAGGTCGGTGCCGCCGGCGAGCGGTCGCGCTGAGCCGCCGGCCTCCTTCAGCAGGCTGACCGCCTCGTCGATAGTCTCCGGGGCCTTGTATTCGAAAGTGCGCAAGGGGTCTCCCTTCGTGTTGCGGTGGCTATTCTAGCGCATGCTGAGCGAGGGCGATGCGAGACCGGGACTACATTTCGAGGCCGAGCGCGCGAAAGATCGCCGCGAACTGTGCGGGGTTGCCCGGCTGGAACCACGGCTCGGCGTGGGTGATGACGCCGTCTTTGTCGACGACAAACACGGCGCGACCCGAGCGTTTCGCCTCTTCGTCGACGACGTCGTAGAGACGGGCGATTGTGAGGTC
>JADFKG010000140.1 GCA_022565075.1 Chloroflexota bacterium
CTTGACGTCAGCGGGGCGGAGGCGCTTTCTCGGTTGGCGGGCCATATGGTGAGGTTACCAAAACGCCAGCATACGGGGGTTGAGCGGCGTTGAAGCGTGATTGCTCCGCTCGCCCTTCGAGAGCCTCAGGACGAGCGGGACAGACCCGATCGGCGGAACGAACGCGGCGATTCACAGTCGACTTGCCCTTCGAGAGCCCTAAGGATCCGTCCGGGCCACAGAACGAGCGGGACCGGGCCCGATCCGCTCATGGTGAGGTTCTCGAACCACGAGCGGCGTTCAGGCGGGACGAGACGCGTAAGGCTCGGCCTAGCTGGGCATGTCGATGAGGTGGCCGAGCTTGTCGCGCTTGGTCTCGAGGTACTTCCGGTTGTGCGGGTTCGGCGTCGCCTGGATGGAGACTCGCTCGACGACCTCGAGCCCGTAGCCCTCGATACCGGCGCGCTTCTGCGGGTTGTTCGTAAGCAGGCGCACCTTTGAGAGGCCGAGGTCGAGCAGAATCTGCATGCCGATGCCGTAGTCGCGGCGGTCGGCGGCGAAGCCAAGCGCTTCGTTCGCCTCGACGGTATCGAGGCCTTGCGACTCCTGGAGTGAGTAGGCACGAATCTTGTTATGAAAACCGATGCCGCGCCCCTCCTGCCGCATGTAGAGGAGGACGCCGCGGCCCTCCTCCGCGATCTGGCTGAGGGCGATGTCGATCTGGTCGCCGCAGTCGCAGCGCATCGAGCCGAAGACGTCGCCGGTGACGCACTGAGAGTGCACTCGCACGAGGACGGGGTCGGACGTCGTCAGGTCGCCCATGACGAGCGCCGCGTGCTCATCGGCGTCGATCTGGGAGCGGTAGGCGTAGAGGGTGAACTCGCCCCATTTGGTGGGCAGCGAGGTGGCGGCCACGCGCTCGACGAGGCGTTCGCGCGCCACACGATGCCGGATGAGCTGGTTGATGCTGATGATCTTGATCTTGTGCCGCTTGGCGAAGCGCGTCAGTGCCTGGTGGCGCATCATCTTGCCGTCCGCGCTCATCAGTTCGCAGAGGACGGCGACGGGCTGCAGGTCCGCCAGGCGGCAGAGGTCGACGCAGGCCTCGGTGTGGCCGGCGCGCACGAGAACGCCGCCGCCGCGGGCGCGCAGGGGGTAGATGTGGCCGGGCGGGACGAGGTCAACCGGCTCAGACTTGGGGTCGGCGAGCACCTGGATCGTGCGCGCGCGGTCGGCCGCCGAGACGCCCGTCGAAATCCCCTTGCGAGCGTCCACGGAGACGGTGAAGGCGGTGCCGTACTGGGCCTGGTTGTCGCCGACCATCTGGGGGATGCGCAGCGTATCCAGCCGCTCCTGGGCCATCGGCACACAGATGATGCCGCTCGTGTACTTGAGCATGAAGGCGATCGCTTTTTCGTTGACGTGCTCGGCGGCGATGATGAGGTCGCCCTCGTTCTCGCGGTCGTCGTCGTCGACGACGATGACGAAGCGGCCAGCGCGGAAGTCCTCGACGGCATTCTCGACCGACGAGAAGCCGAACTCCGGGAGGTTATCGGAGCGATCGCTGGGTTTCGCCGGAATCTTCTTAGCGCGGGGCATCACGAGCCTCCTCTTCACTGTCGCGTTCTCTGTTGGATACGCGCACCCGCATTATGCGCCAACCTTTACGTGCGCGTCAAGGTTGGCGACTGCCAACGGATTGGCGAACGGATAAGCGAATTCGTCGTCGCACGGCCCCTCCGTTTATCCGCTTATTGATCCGTTGACAGGCTAGCCGCGACGGGGGCGGTCGAGGTCGGCGCTGGTGATGACGATCGTGACCGGCCCGTCGTTGACGAGGTCGACGGACATCTTCGCGCCGAAGCGGCCGGTCTGCGTCTCGACGCCAAGACGGCGCAGCTCCTCCGCGAAGGCAGAGACGAGCGGCTCGGCCGCTTCGGGGCGAGCGGCGGCGTCGAAGCTGGGGCGGCGGCCGCGGCGAACGTCGGCCAGGAGCGTGAACTGGCTGACGACGAGCGCTTCGCCGCCGGTGTCGATAAGCGAGAGGTTGAAGCGGCCGTCGTCGTCACTGAAGATGCGCATTTCGGCACACTTAGCGGCGATGCGCTGCGCCTCGGCCTCGTCGTCGCTGTCCGCGACGCCGACCAGCACGAGCAGGCCGGGGCCGATCGTGGCGATCGCCTCGCCATCAACGGAGACGGAGGCGCCGGCGACCCGCTGGAGGACGACGTTCATGCCGCTATGGTAGGCGACAGGGGACAAGAGACAAGAGAGAGGTGAGCGAAACGGGCTAGTCGACGGAGGCTTCGGTCTTCGAGGTGCTGTCTTTAGAGCTGGCTTTGTCGCTCTTCGTGGCGGACTTGCCGTTATCGCTCGAAGTGCTGGACGAGGCGCTGTCGCTGGACGAGCCGTCATCGCTGGAGGGCGCGGAGCCGCGGTTATCGGTGCTGTAGAAGCCGCTGCCCTTGAAGATGACGGCCGGCATGCTGATCTGGCGCCGGGCGCGGGCGCTGCACTGGGTGCACTTCTGAGTCACGGGAGCGCTGAAGCCCTCCGTCTTCTCGTAGGTGTGGCCTTTGGTGCAGCGGTATTCGTATACAGGCAATCGCGACTCCCTCAGAGATTAAGGAAGAAGACCCCTGGAGGGCCTTCCACTCGCCTATTATAGCGAGCGCTAAGGCAACCGACAAACGCGCGGGTCTGGGCGTCGCCGTCCGACGGGGAGTGATCCAAGGGGATTTGCTCTGCTCTTTCTGGTTTGTCTAAGCGTCCCGGCGACGCTCAGCAAGGTGGTTTAGCCCGACCTCTCCTCGGTTTACTCTCTCTATAGCGCCGGGACGCCCTCCTCATCCTGTAGAACCTGCCCTCTCTCTCTTTGGCCAGAGAGTAGCGCCCCGGCGCTTCTATTTGCCTCGCAGGGTGTGTGAAGCGCCCAACCCCCGCGGCGGTGGCGGTTGGTTAGTTCACACACCCAAGCCTCTACTCACACGCTTCCAGTTGCGAGATGCTGATGGCTATGACTGTGACCCATCCAACGAGTATGAGAAGCCCTGCTGCCTTGGCTACTAGCCTTCGTACGCAGATCAGCACGATTGCCACGACGGGAGTCAGAAACAGGAAAGCAAATATGAGGACACCCGCGAGCGTTTCGGGCATGATCGCATGGTACTCCCCGCACGCCGGGGCGTTAACTTGGCAAGGGCTTGCCCTTTCTGGTTTGATCTAAGCGTCCCGGCGCTAGTTTAGCGCTGTATAATGGCCTCGCCGGAGCGCTACACCCCAATGCGAAGGCACTACCCCCCTCAAAAGTAGTGACGAGGAATAAGCGCCCCGGCGCTCCCAATTCACGGCTAGGGTGTGTGAACTAACCAACCCCCGGCGTGCTTGACCATTCAAACTGACCCACTACCAACGTGCGGCGTGTGGCAGGGGGACGCCCTGAGACGCGAATCCGATTGACCCGCCGGCTGCTGTTCTGCCTTGCGATGCTGCTGGCGGACGCGGCGGTGGTAGTGGCGCTTAGCGAGCGGGATGGTGCCGGAGTTGGTTACGGGCTCCGAGGAGTCCCGCCTGCGGGGATCAGCCAGCGCCCCGCCGTTACCCTGAGTTGGCGTCGACTCGGTCGGCGATCAGATAACCGGGCAAGTTCAGCAGCCTCAGGCCCGGCCGCAATAAGAGGGGCAGGAGTGGCAGGGCGGTCTCGGCGTCGACGATTCGGGGGTTCTCCACCGCGACACGGCGCCCGAAGACCTGGAGTTCGTAACGCCCGGCAGCCACGATGTTCTGGCACCAATCTATATCCGTCCCGTAGGGCAACGGCGTGACGATGCCACCCTCCACGGACAGAGCAAGGACCGGTGTCCGGTAGGCATCGCCGCTCTTGCGTCCAACGTGGTGGACAACGGCCAGCGGCGGGGCCAGTCCGGCGAGGGGCCGCATCAGCCGGTTTGTAGCCGCGCGGTTCACGCGCCGCATGAGCCGGGGTACTCGCATGCGCACAAAGTAACACGAATCCGTCTCGGTAGAACCGCCGGCGCCTGCTAGGTGCTAGAATCGGCGCCGTGAGTCGAGCGCCGCGCGTCTACGTCCCGATGGCCGCTGGAAGCTGGGCCGGTGGCTCCTGTTCTACCTGGCGATGCTGCTGGTGGACGCGGCGGTGATCGTGGCTGTGGTTGACGGGCTGTGATTCAAGTTGGCTAAGACACTAACGATAATCATCGGAGCGGGCGCGTCGTACGATTTGATCGGCTCTGGTGTGGGAGCTACGGTACGCGATGATTACAAACCGCCCGTCACCGATGGCCTTTTCACGGTCGGAACGCACAACGCGATGATCCTGCTGCACGGGAACGACGGTGGAAGCCTAGTAGGCTGTTGCGAAACTCCTGACTGGCATAGGACGTTCATTGTCTGACTCGTAGCACTCGGTGGTCAACGGGAACAGGCGGGTAGTCGAACGAAGAGAGCTGCGGGGCGTTGACACGCCATCCCACTTGACTATAATTGCAACACACTGAAGGAGGTGCATCATGCGTTACATGTTCGCGCTAAGTGCGATGGGCGTTGCCGGGGCGGTACTGGCGGCGATTCTGATGGTTGGCCTGGCATCGAAGGACGTCCATGCGGCTAGTCCTCTGGATGTTGATTGCGATCTTCTGGCGGCGACCAACGAGTCTGTCAATGTCTTCCTCGATGGCGAGGGCATCCAGTTCGACAATCTGGGCGATCTCTTCTCCTCGGCGATCCAGGATGAAGCCGTCTTCCAGCAGCTAAGTGATCTCATTCTGTTTTTCTCCGGTGGAGCGATCGATTTTGATTCTGCTTCTCAGGCGATCAGCACGAATGCCAAGTGTGGCTTGACTCCGTCGTTGATCGACAACATCAGGGACTGACGGGCCGACTCATCTTGGGGCTGCAAGCTGTATGGCCCGCTTCATGGCTTGGGTGTGTGAACTAACCAACCCCCTCCTGACTTGACACAGCTCTCAGCCTCCGACATCATTGGGCGACAAAACTAGGGGGATATATAAGCTGTGGCAGACAAGGTTGACGGATCATCGCTGAGGGGGTCTCCGCCGCAGAGCACGCGGCCAACGGCCTGTGCTGCCCGTGTGACGCCGTTCAGCGCGTCCATGACATCAGGCGGTGGAGTGAAC
>JADFKG010000141.1 GCA_022565075.1 Chloroflexota bacterium
CGACGGGCAACACCGTGCAACCCGGCGAAATCGAGCGGCTCCTCGGCCACGACGCCGTAGTCGTCGTCGACGAAGCCTACGCTGAATTCGCGGGCGAAAGCGCCGTCGGCCTGATGGCGGATCACGGCAACCTCATCGTCATCCGCACGTTCAGCAAGTGGGCCGGCCTCGCCGGGCTGCGCGCCGGATACGCCGTCGTGCCGCCGGACCTCGTCGAGATCGTCTGGCGCGCCAAGGTCCCGTACAACCTCAGCGTCGCCTCCGAGCAGGCGATCCTCGCCTCGCTCGACGACACCGAAGCACTCCTCGAAAACGTCCGCCTCGTCGTCGCAGAACGCGAACGCCTCCGTGAGCGCCTCTCTGCTACCGGTTGGATTCGCCCGTACCCGTCTGCTGGCAACTTCGTGCTCTGCGAGCTGAGAGGCATCGCCGCCGGCGACGTGCGCGATCAGCTACGTGCGCGCGGCATCCTCGTCCGCTACTTTGACGAACCTGCCCTGCGCAACTGCATCCGCATCAGCGTCGGCCTGCCCAGGGACACCGACCGCGTCGTCGACGCGTTATCAGAGATAGGAGCAACCGTTGGCTGAGCGCACCGCTGAGATCAAGCGCAAGACGAAAGAGACCGACATCACGCTGTCGCTGTCGCTTGACGGCAGCGGCCAGTTCGACGTCTCGACCGGCATCGGCATGCTCGACCACATGCTCGAACAGCTCGCCAAGCACGGTCGCTTCGACCTGCGTATCAAGGCCACGGGCGACATCGATCGCGACACGCACCACCTGACCGAGGATATCGGCATCGTGCTCGGCCAGGCGTTCGACAAGGCGCTCGGAGACCGGCGCGGTATCACGCGCTTCGGCGACGCCACCATCCCGCTCGATGAGACGCTGGCGCTGGTCGCGATCGACCTCAGCGGCCGCCCGCACGCCGACGTCGCTCTCGAGTTCGACCGCGACCTCATCGGCGAGCTGCCAACGGAGAACCTCTGGCACCTGCTCGAATCGTTCGCCAAAGAGGGGCGCCTGACCCTGCACGTCCGCCTCCTCGCAGGCGCGAACGATCACCACCGCGCCGAGGCTGTCTTCAAGGCGCTCGCCCGCGCCCTGCGCGCCGCTGTCTCGCTGGACCCGGCCGCCGCCGGCGACGTGCCCAGCACCAAGGACGTCCTCTAGTGGCCGACCTCGATCAGGCGCTCAAGGCGCGGCACCCGGACAACTTCCGCAAGCATTCTCTGATGATCGCTGTCGCCTCGGTGATCGTCGAGGACGGCAAGCTCCTCCTCGTCCGCGACACGCACGGGTTCTGGGCCAGCGTCGGCGGCTGGGTCGACGAGGGCGAGCGCCCCGACGAGGCCGTGCTCCGCGAGCTGCGCGAGGAGCTGGGCGTCGAGGCCGAGGTAACCGCGGTGCTGCATCCGCATCTCGAGTGGAAGGCCGAGCAGGCGACCGACGGTTCCGGCTTTCTCCTCTTCCTCTACCGCTTGCGCCTGCTATCGCGCGACTTCAAGCTCCTCGAGTCCGAGGTCACCGAAGCCCGCTGGGCCGCGCCGGCTGACTGGCCTGACCTGCCCATGCTCCCCTACGTCCGCGCCCTCCTCGAAGAGCGCACCGGCGAGTGGCTCGCCACCTAGGGCCCCTTCGTCCCGTTCGTGGTGAGACTCTCGAACCATGAGCGGAGCGCCGGTGTTTCGCTACCCTTCGTCCAGCTCGAAGCGGAAGTCCTCTATCACCGGGTTCGCCAGCAGCTTCTTGCACATCTCCGTCACCGATGACTTCGCTTCCGCCTCAGACGCCGCGTCCAGGCGGATCTCCATGTACTTCCCCGCGCGCACCGAGTCCACCGTCTCGAAGCCCAACGACTTCAGGCTGCCCTCGATCGTCAGCCCCTGCGGGTCGTTCACCGTCGGCTTCAGCGTGACATAGACGCGCGCCAGATACATCGCGCTCAGGCCTTCGGGTAGCCCGCGTCGGCCTTGTTCTTCTCGATCTGCCGCATGTGGTCCATGCCGTGCAAGCGCTGGAACGCAATCCACTGCAGGATGTTGAACTGCCCGAATGCCGGGTGTGGGAACTGCCGGTCCAGGTAAGCGCTGCCCTCTAGCGCCCGCGTCAGCCTGGCGATCTCGTCGAAGATGGCCACCATCTCCGCGCTCAGCTCAGCGACGGACGTGGTCTCGGCCGGCCGTTCGTCCGGCGCGGCGGGAGCGAGCTGGCCGACGTCCTCGCCCGAGGT
This sequence comes from Chloroflexota bacterium, assembly GCA_022565075.1. GTDB lineage: Bacteria > Chloroflexota > Dehalococcoidia > SM23-28-2 > RBG-16-64-32 > CF-162. Next base: position 2,237 of record JADFKG010000141.1, read on the forward strand.
CAGCTTGTGGATCTGGTCGTTCACGCTTGAGGTCGCCATGAGGAAGTGCGTGACGACTTCCTTGCTATTCCACTCTCCCGGCGCAGGTGAGAACTCCGCCTGCGCCTCGCTGACGCCATCGAGGCAGCGGCGCCAGTCTTCGCCCGTGCGTTCCATGAGGGCGATGAGCGAGTCGATGCCCTTGCTCGCCTGGTGCGTGCAATAGCCGACGGCCTTCTGGATGATGTCCGGCTGCTGTAGCGGGGTCATGTCTCCGACAGTCTCTGGCATCTCCTCCTCCTATTCCAGGCCGAAGCCCTCCGTGTGCCACGTCAACGGCCGCACGTGGATCGCGACGTGGTCCATGTCCGACGTATCCGATACGTACGCCCGGCCCGCCGTCTCGCCCAGGTAGCGCGCGGCGACGCGTTCACGCCAGACGTTGTCGATCAAGCTGCCCGCGCGCGCCGTACCCTGCACCGTCACCTGGCGGTACGGCAGCTCCGTCGTATAGATCGTGAGCGCCGCCTGCCCCTTCGCCTGCAGGTTGCGCAGCTTCTGGGTCTTGCGGAACGTACTGATCGTGAACTCCTTGCCGTCGTATTCGTACCACACCGGCACCACGTGCGGGCGCCCGTCCGGCCGGATCGTCGCCAGCGCGGCGATGTGCGCGCCTTTAAGGAACTCCGCCACTTCCGGCGCCAGTACGCTCACGGTCTCACCAGCGTCCGGCCGGTCAGCCGCTCGAACGCCTCGATGTACTTCTCCGCCGTCTTCGCCACGATCTCCTCCGGCAGCTCCGGCCCGGGCGGCTTCTTGTCCCACCCGATCGCGCTCAGGTGGTCGCGTACAAACTGCTTGTCGATGCTGCGCTGGCCGCGGCCTGGCTCGTACTCGTCCGCCGGCCAGAATCGGCTCGAATCGGGCGTCAGCGCCTCGTCGATCAGAATCACCTCGTCGTCAAGCCAGCCGAACTCGAACTTCGTGTCGGCGATGATGATCCCCAGGTCTCGGGCATAGTCCCGCCCGTACCGGTACATCGCCAGGCTGCGCACCTTCATCGCGTTGGCGCCACGTTCGCCGGCCAGCGCGACCACGTCCTTGTAGGTAATCGGCAGGTCGTGCCCCTCTTCGGCCTTCGACGTCGGCGTGAAGATCGGCTCCGCCAGCTCCTGGCTCTCCAGCAGCTCCGGCGGCAGCTTGACGCTCGAAATCGCACCCGTCTTCTGGTAGTCGGCCCACCCGGAGCCGCTGAGGTAGCCGCGAACAACGCACTCGACATCGATTCGCTCAGCCTTGAGCACGACCATCGCCCGCCCGATCATGTCGCGCGGCAGCTCGATCGGCACGCCCTCCGCGCGTGTGTCCTCGACGACTGAGATGAAGTGGTTCGGCACGATCTTGCCTGTGCGCTCGAACCAGAACGCCGACATCTGCGTCAGCACGCGGCCCTTGTCCGGAATCCCCGTCGGCAGCACGACGTCGAACGCCGAAATGCGGTCCGTCGCCACGATCAGCAGCTTGTCGTCCAGGTCGTAGATGTCGCGTACCTTGCCGCGCGCGATCAGTGGCAGGTCGAGCGTCGTTTCAGTCACGATCGCAGTCACAGGCCGATCCTCCGGAAGCTCTCGTCAACGTGGCGCAGATACCACCCGTAATCGAACAGCGACGCCAGCTCGTCGCGTGAGAGCTTCGATGTCACGCGCTCGTCGTCCAGCAGGAAGTCGAGGTACGGCGTGCGCGCCTCCCAGGACTTCATCGCGTTCGCCTGCACCACCTTATACGCGTCTTGCCGCGACATCCCCTTCTCGATCAGCGCCAGCATCACCCGCTGGCTGAAAACGAGCCCATAGCTCGCCTCCATGTTCTCCTTCATCCGTTCCGGATACACCTGCAGCCCGCGCACGATGTACGCGAACAGGTCCAGCATGTAGTCCAGCACGGTGCAGGCGTCCGGCAGCACCACGCGCTCCGCCGACGAGTGGGAGATATCGCGCTCGTGCCAGAGCGCTACGTTGTCCAGCGACGTCATCGAATAGCCGCGCATCAGCCGCGCCAGGCCGCAGATGCGCTCGCTCTTCTCCGGGTTGCGCTTGTGTGGCATCGAGGACGAGCCCGTCTGCCCGGCGGAGAACGGCTCTTCCACTTCCAGCACCTCCGTCCGTTGCAGGTGCCGGATCTCCGTCGCGAACTTTTCGAGCGAGGCGCCGATCACGGCCAGCGTCCCGATGAAGTAGGCGTGCCGGTCGCGGTGGACGATCTGAGTCGACACCGGCTCGACCATCAGGCCGAGATTCCCGCAGACCTCGTCTTCGAGATCCGGCGGCACCGTCGCGTGCGAGCCGACCGGGCCCGAGATCTTGCCGTATGAGATCTGCTCCTTGGCGCCGATCAGCCGGTGCGAGTTGCGGCGCATCTCGTCGTACCAGCCGGCCAGCTTCAGCCCAAACGAGATCGGCTCCGCGTGCACACCGTGGGTGCGGCCCATCATCGGCGTCGCCTTGTGCTCCTTCGCCAGGACGGCGATCGCATCTATTAGCTCGGCCACGCCCTTTTCCAGCAACTCTATCGCCTCCATCAGGCGCAGCGCCAGCGCCGTGTCCTCAACGTCGTACGACGTCAGGCCGAAGTGGACGAACCGTGACTCATCACCGAGCGAGTCCGCAACCGAGCGCAGCCAGGCGTTGAAGTGGTGGTGCATCTCACGCTCGTACTCGGCCCACTTGTCGAGGTCGAACTTCGCTTTGCGGATCTTCGCCAGCGCCTCCGCCGGCACGACTCCGCGCTTGGCCCAGGCTTCGCAGACCGCAATCTCGATCTGTAGCCACTTCTCGGCCTTGTTCTGCTCCGACCAGACGCGGGCCA
>JADFKG010000142.1 GCA_022565075.1 Chloroflexota bacterium
GCAGACCGGCGGTCATGGCGACGACCTCGGACTCGAACTTCTTGAGGCTCTTGAAGGCGTCGGGGCCGAGGCCGTTCGTGAAGATCGCCTTGCTGTACGCGTCGCGGAGGACGGCCGCTACGTCGTCGCCGGCGTAGTAGACGAGGCTCCAGATTCGGCCGCCCATCCAATCGGCGTCCTTGGCTAGGGCGTCGTCGAGTTCGGCGTTGACCTGGTCGCGGGACTTTCCGTCGGGGGGAAGGTTCATCGGGCGCCTCCTGGGCGAAGATAGCGCCATCCTAGCAGGGAACACGGGAACTTTAAACATGGAAGAAGGCCCCGAACCGCAATAGACTGGACGAGCAATGAGCAGCGCGAAGGTACGCCTGTTCGCGGGACTGGCGGAACTCGCCGGGACGCGCGAGGCGGAAGTGGAGCTGGGCGAGGGGCTGACGGCGGCCGGCGTCTTCGACGTCCTGGTGCAGCGCTATCCCTCGCTCGCCGGCTTCGAGGCGATCGTTCGGTTCGCCGTCAACTCAGCGTACGTCCCGGCGTCTCACCCGGTGCGCGACGGCGACGAAGTGGCGCTGATCCCGCCGGTCAGCGGAGGCTCGCGTGCTGTTTGAGGTGACGGCTGATGAACTCGACCCCGGCCGCGTCGCCGAGCATGTGCGGCGGGACGATGCCGGGGCCATCGCTCTCTTCTACGGGGTCGTGCGAGACCACAACCGCGGCCGCAGGGTGATGCACCTGGAGTACGACGCCTATCCGGAGATGGCGACGAAGGTGATGCGCCAGATCGCGGCGGAGGTGAAAGAGCGCTTCGGCGTGGCGGAGATCGCGATCCAGCACCGCACCGGCCGCCTGGAGATCGGCGAGACGTCGCTCCTCGTGGCAGTCTCGTCGGCCCACCGTAAGGAGGCTTTCGAGGCATGCCAGGCGCTGGTCGACCGCTTTAAGGAGACGGTACCGGTGTGGAAGAAGGAGGTCTTCGAGGACGGTGAAGAGTGGGTCGAGGGCGACCACTAGAGCCGGACGCCTAGCGCTGGTAAGAAAACTGAGCATCTGCTAGAATAAGCGCGCCCCAAGCCTTGACAAGTCGCCCTTTGGCATGATTATTGGGCACCGATCTCGGGAGAGGACTCCAAACATGACTACCGAACCAGCGAAGAGGCATACCGAGCCCGTAAAGGACTGGACCACCGACTACGACATTTTCGACGCAGGCTACGTGAAAGACCCGTTCCCCGTCTGGGACGAACTTCGGGAGAAGTGCCCGGTGGCGCACACCGAGCGCTGGGGCGGCTCCTGGATGCCGACCACGTACGAAGACCTGCGCAAAATCGCCGCTAACATCGAGATATTCTCCTCCCGCAACCCGCTCGTCGCTAACGTCGGCGAGCCGACCGAAGAGGTTATGGCAGACCTGGAGAACCAGTTTTCGGTCGGCGCACCCCCCATCTCCTCAGACCCGCCGGTCCACACCTGGTCACGGGCCCTCCTCCTGCCGAAGTTCTCGATCAAGGAGGTCGCCCGCTACGAAGAGGAGACGCGGGAGCTCTGCCGTTCGCTGATCGACCGTTTTATCGACAAGGGCCGCGCCGACGCCGCCGTCGACTACGCGCAGCAGATCCCGTCGCGCGTCATCGCCAGCATGCTCGGCATCCCGCAGGAGCGCGCCGGCGAGTTCACCGAGTGGGTCCGCGGCTTCCTGGAGTACGGCCTGACGAACGTTGACCTGCGCAGCGGCGCGGCGATGCAGATCTTCTCGTTCCTCAACGAGCAGGTGCAGGAGCGCAAAGCTAACCCCGGCGACGACCTGATCAGCTACCTGCTCCAGGCGAAGGCCGAGGGCGCGCCCGATCCGATCCCGGAGCCGCACGTGCTCGGCACCTGCTTCCTGCTCCTCGTCGCTGGCATCGACACGACCTGGAGCTCGATCGGCTCGGCGATGTGGCACCTGGCGCAGAACCCCGACGACTGCAAGCGCCTGATCGACGAGCCCGAGCTGATCACGCCGGCTGTCGAAGAGCTGCTGCGCGCCTACTCGCCGGTGACGATGGCGCGCGAAGTAACGAGGGACGCCGAGTACAACGGCTGCCCGATGAAAGAAAACGACAAGATCCTGATGAACTTCCCGGCCGCTAACCGCGACCCGAAGAAGTTCGAGAATCCGGACCAAGTGATTCTGGACCGCGAGGTCAACCCGCACATCGCCTTCGGCGTCGGCATCCACCGCTGCGCTGGCTCCAACCTCGCCAGGATGGAGATGAAGGTGGCGATCGAAGAGTGGCTGAAGCGCATCCCCGAGTTCCGCCTGGAGGACCCCGAGGCGGTCACCTGGGCCGGCGGCCAGGTGCGCGGGCCACGCAAGTGCGCGGTGGTGTTCTAGCGATGCGAATCAAGATAGATACCGAAAAGTGCGAAGGGCACAACCGCTGCTTCGTAGTCGCTGGCGAGCTGTTCGAGCTCGACGACTCCGGCTACGCTCACGAGGTCGGCGACGGCAAGGTGCCGGCAGAACTCAAGGAGAAGGCGCGCCTCGCAGTGACGAACTGCCCCGAGCTGGCGATCTCCATCGACGAAGACGACTAGCCTCGTCCCGCGTCGGCGGAAGGCGGCGAACCGGTACAATCGGACGCGTGCCTGAAGAACTGAACCACGTCGGCGGCGAGAAGCTGCGCTACTGCGCCCGCTGCGGCGCCCCGCTCGTCGTCCGCCTGATCGAGACCGAGGACCGGCCGCGCCTGATGTGCGACCGCGGGCATATTCATTACGTCAACCCGGTGCTGGTCGTCGGCGTCATACCGGAGCGGCGTGGACGCATCCTGCTGCTGCGCCGCGCGATCGAGCCCCGCCTCGGCGCCTGGACGTTCCCCGGCGGCTTCATGGAGATCGACGAGACGGTGGAGGAAGCCGCGGCGCGCGAGGCGCACGAAGAGGTCGGACTGCACGTACGCGTGCTCGACCTGATCGGCGTCTACACAAAGCCCGGCCCGGCGCCCGGGCCCGGAATCGTCTCAATCGTCTTCCGCGGCACGGTGGCGACCGGCCGCCCCGAGGCCGGGCGCGAGGCGCTTGAGGTGCGCTGGTTCAAGCCGCAGGAGATCCCCTGGGAAGAGCTGGCCTACGAGACGACGGGCTGGGCGCTCAGCGCCTGGATCGAGCACAAGCGCCGCGTCCCTCGTCTCTAGGCGGTCAGCGGCTGCGCGGGCGGCCGCGCGTCGGACGCTCCGGCGCCTGCTTGCCCCAGAAGTCGAAGCGGCCCATCAGGAGGATCGTGCTCACCTGCGGGTCCGTGAGGCGCGAGGCGAGCCGCGCGTCGATGTCACGGACGGTGAGGTTCGTGGTGATGACAGTAGGCAGGCAGGCGTTGTAGCGGTAGTTCAGGAGCTGAAAGAGCTTCTCGTCGGCCCAGGGTGTGCCGCTTTGAGAGCCGAGGTCGTCGAGGATCAGGAGCGGGACGTTGCGCACCTGGTCGAACATCTCGTCGAAGGCGCGAGGGTTGGAGGGGTTGTAGGCGGCCCGCAGCCGGTCCAGCAGGTCCGGCACGACGACGAACATCGCCGGGCGGCCGGCCTCCCGGCAGTAGTTACCGATGGCGGCAGCGAGCCTGGTCTTGCCGTGCCCGGTGGCGCCCGCGATCACCAGCCAGTCCGCGGGCTCCTCCGCGAACTTCATGCCCTGCCGGTAGGCGTTCTGCACCTCTTTCAGCTCCTCCGAGTCGCTTGCCAGCAGGCGCGAGTCGAAGGTCTTGAACGTCATGCGGCTCAGTAGCGGCAGGTGCAGGGAGTCGAGGCTGGAGAGGCCTGAGTCCGTGCCTGACTCCAGATAATGCACCTGCGCCAGACCGACGTCCGTCAGGCGCGTCTGGATGCGGGCGTCGAAGGCCGCCGGGTCGAGGTTCGTCGTGATGACGGTGGGCATCTGGGCGCTGTAGCGGTGGTTGATCAGCTGGAAGAGCTTCTCTTCCGCCCACGGCGTGGCGCTCTGCACGCCCAGATCGTCGAGCACCAGCACCGGCGCGTTGCGGACCATCTCGAACAGCTCGTCGTAGCTAACCTCGCTGCCCGGCTGGTAGGCCGCCCGCAGGTGGTCGAGCAGGTCGGGCACGACCATGAAGAGCGCCGCCTGCCCGTTGGCGATGCAGCCGCCGGCGATCGCCGCCGAGAGGTGCGTCTTGCCGCAGCCGCTCGGCCCCGTGAGGACGAGCCAGCCGGACGGGGTCTCGACGAATGCGTGCGCCGCCGCGACCGCCTTGGCGAACGCTTCCTGGTGCGCCGGGCTGGGGCTGCGGCCACGCGGGCTCAGCTCCTCGAACGTGAGCCGGGATAGCGATCCGAGACCGCTGTAGCGCAGTAGCCGCGCCGTCTTCTCGTCGTCCCGTTCGTCCTCGGTGCAGACGCAGGGTAGCGCCTTGCCGAAGTCGGGATGGCCGAGGTGTACGCGCAGGCGGACGAAGCCGGCGCCGCCGCAGTGCTCACACGCGCTCTCGTCTTCCGGCGCGTCAGGAACGGCTCCCGGAGGGGCGTCGCTTACCCTCTCTGAAACGCCGCTCAAGCCACTCGATTTGAGGATCTCGCTCAGACTTTTCATAGCTCGGCCCTTCCGTCTCCCAGCGCCGCAGAATGCTCGCCACGTAACGCCAACTCCGCTTGTTCAACTCGACCGCTTCACGCACCGCCTCGCGCACCCATTCGGCTGGGTATCGCTTCTCGGCGTCCTTCAGTTCGTCGGCGATCAACGGCGTTATGCTGCCGATATTCTCTTCGTAGAGCGCGAAGATGTTCGGAGCTGCCTCGCCCGGCGCGGGCGGTAACGGCTCCTGCAGGCGAACGTCGGACAGCGACTCCAGCGCCCGGTAGTTCGACGGGCTGTTGACTGCGTAAACCACCCCCGAGGATCCGCCGGCAGTCTCGCCGCTGAGCGCCCGGATCAGCGTGCCGCGCTTCACCGCCAGGTCGAGTCCGCGGCTCAAGGCCCCATCGTCTGTCCCGCCCGCTGTGTCCAACGGACCTGTCAGGTTCGCCAGCGCCCGGACGAGCGCGCGGTCGGCGGCCAGTTCTTCGCGGCTGACGTAGTGCGGCTGGCG
>JADFKG010000143.1 GCA_022565075.1 Chloroflexota bacterium
GAGCGCGCCAGAGCGCATGTAGCGTGGCCGATCTGCCAGCCGCGAAATCAGGAGCGTCGGCGCTGGATGTCGCCCGGCAGGCAGCGCGTGCGGCGGCGGAGATCATGCTCGCCGCCTACAAGCTCCCCGTCGAGAAGACCGTCAAGAGCCGCGGCAACTTCCTCACGAAGACCGACCTCGAATGCGAGAAAGCCGCGCTGGCGATCCTGGCCGCGGAGTATCCGGGAGTGCCGGTCCTTGCCGAGGAGACGTCGGCGGCGGTGGGCGACTGGCGGAGCGGCCTCCTCTGGGTGGTTGACCCGATCGACGGCACGGCAAACTTCGCGCGTGGCATCCCCACATTCGCGTTCAACATCGCCCTCTGTAGCGACGGCGAGCCAGTCCTCGGGCTGACGCTGCAGCCGGTGACCTCCGACGAGTTCGTCGGCGTCGTCGGCCAGGGCCTGACCGTTAACGGCCAGCCGGCGCAGGTCTCCAGCGTCGAGACGATGAGCGAGTGCCTTACGGGATTCGGCCTCGGCTACCAGTACGATCGCTCGAAGCTGATCCTCGGTCTCCTGGCAGACATCTGGCCGGGCCTGCAGATGTTGCAGAACGTCGGCAGCGCGGCGATCGCGTTAGCCTACGTCGCCAGCGGCCGCTTCGACCTGTTTGTGCACAGCTTCCTCGGGCCGTGGGACGTGGCGGCCGGCCTCGCTCAGGTGCGCGCCGCCGGCGGTCTGGCCCTCGACCGCGCGGGCGAGCACGCGACGATCTTCAGCGAGGGCCTCGTGGCGGGCGCGCCCGGCCCGGTGCGAGAGTTCGTCGCCGCGACGAAAGACCGTCCCTGGCGCTAGGCGCTCTCGGCTAAGCGTCCCAGCTGCGCATCACTCTGTAGAGCGGCACCGGCTCCGGGATGCCCTTCATGATCGTCGGGCCGATCTCCTCGAACACCACCCCGTCTAGCGGGGCCTCGATCTGCGCGGTGCACGCCTCAGAGACGAGCACTTCGCCCGGCGCGGCGAGATCGACGATGCGCGCCGCCACGTTAACGTCGTGACCGATGAAGTCGCTGCCACGCAGGACCGGCCTTCCGAAGTGAATGCCGATCCGCACCCAGAGCGGTTCGTCGTCTTCTCCCGATGCCTCCTCGAACCGCTCCTGCAGCGCGATAGACACTTGCACCGCATCCAGCGCCTCGTCGAACCACAGCATCATCCCGTCGCCCAGGTTCTTGACGATGCGCCCGCTGTCCCCCATCTCTTCGAGGACGAGCCTCTCTTGCAGATCGAGCAGCGAAAGGGCGGCGGCGTCGCCGCGCAGCGCAGTGAACTCGGTGAACCCGCTCAGGTCCGTGAACACGATCGTGCCCTCGCGGGTCTCGATCGCGGCCGCCGGGGTCATCCCTCTTCGACCCGAATCGACCCTGATATGGTGCGCGCCCTGATCTGGAAGTCGGAACCCGGCGGCAGGTTGCTCTCCGTCTTTCCGGAGAGCGTCTTCAGGCGCGTGTTCGGATGGCGGCCGGGGTCGACCGTTACCTCGATCTTGCCGGAGATCGACCGCAGCTCGACGTCTCCCTGACCGGCCGTGCCCACCTCGATGCCGCCACTCATCGTGTGCGCGCGAACTTCCTTGCCGACCCAGCCGATCTCGATGTGGCCGGTCTTCGTGTTCGCGCGGCAGCGGCCGCCGCAGCGTCCCACCTCCAGGCGCCCGCTGATGCTGCGGATGTCGACGTCGCCCTCCGTCTCGTCCACCTCGATGTGGCCCGAGACGGTGCTCACTTTCACAGTCCCGAAGCGTCCCTTCAGACTCACGTGCCCGGAGACTGCGCCCACGGAGACGTTCGTGCCTTCCGGGACGGTGATCTTGAGGTTCGTTGCCCTGGTCCGTGTCTCGACCACGCGCTCGTCGTCGGAGACCTCTACGCGGCGGTCGCCAGGCTCGATCTCGATGTCCTGAACGTCTTTGGCCTCCACCTCGATGCGGGCGGAGACGGAAAGCACTCGCAGCCGGGCGCCTTCAGGGAGTGGGAATCGTGTACCCATCGCGACCCTAGTTTAGCCGAGAGGCGGGGTGCCCTGTGTGACAGGCGTCACGGCGGCTCAATCGCGCACGAGCTGGTATATGCCGTCCGTGTACGAAACTATCAGCAGCTCGCCGTTAGGCAGTTGCGCGAACGATGAGATGAAGAAGGTTTCATCGGTCAGCTGCACCGGATCACTGTCATCGGTCGTGTCCACAGCCCAGACACGGCCTGTAGCGTAGTCGGCGTAGACGAACCAGCCGTATAGCTCTGGCATCTCGTCGCCGCGGTAGACGAAGCCGCCGACCACCGCCAGGCCCTTATCGTGACCGTAGACTGCGCGCGGGTCGATGAAGTCTTTGCCTTCGCACTGCTCGTCGTCCTCCCATACGGCGAAACCCTCGAAGCAGTCCCAGCCGTAGTTGCCGCCGGCCACGACGTGGTCGACTTCCTCCCACGAACCTTCACCGACGTCGCCGAGCCAGACGTCTCCGGTCAGACTGTCGATCGTCATCCGCCAGGGATTGCGGAAACCGAGGGCGAATATCTCTTCGCGGGCGCCCGCCACGCCGACGAACGGATTGTCGGGCGGGATCGCGTACGGCTGCTCCGAAACATCGATACGAATCACCTTGCCCAACAGCCTGTCCAGCTCCTGCGCCGCCTCCAGCGCGTCGCCGCTGAAGCCGCCGTCACCAAGAGAGAGCATCAGGTAGCCTGCATCGTCGAAGATGATGTGTCCGCCCTGGTGTACCTTGTCGTGCTCCTCAATTGAGATGACCGTCTCCCGGCTGCTCTCATCGAGGTCCGTTGCGGTCGCCTCGAACCGGGCCAGCACCGTGTCCTCTGGTGCGCCGGGTGTGTAGTAGGCGAAGACCGTGCCGTCCTCTGCGAAGTCGGGCGAGAAGGCGACTGACAGCAGGCCCTCCTCGTTGTTGTCGAAGTTCACCAGCGAGCTCAAGTCGCCCCACGGCTGAGGTGGAAAGCTGCCGTCCAGCGAGACGCGGTAGATCAGCCCCGTCTGCAAGACAACGAGCGCCTCGTCCGGCACGCCCGGGATCAGCGCCAGCTCAACCTTGTACTGCCGTGCAGGTTCAAGGTCATCACCGGTGATGACTGGCGCAAGATGATAGCCGTCCGTCTCCGGAGCGTCCGACGGCAACGGGGTGTCCGAGGGCGTCGCCGTCGGAGTGCTCGATGGAGTCGCAGGGGCCTCGGTCGCGGTAGCAGTGGGTGCGATCAGCAGATTGCCTATGGCCGCGCACCCTTCGCCCGCCGGTTGTGTCGCGGTTATCCCGCCGACGTGGAACAGCAGCGCGAGCGCGTCCGCTTCGTCGACAACCGAATCGCAGTTGACGTCGCCGGACGTCGTAGCGCAACCGGCGACCGGCAAAACATCGGCGACTAAGCGAATGACCCCCAGCGCGTCGTGCGCATCGATGTCGCCGCTGCAGTCGACGTCGCCCTGAATGCCGCTTCCGGCTAGCGATCGGTCCGGAGACGATGGCGCAATAGCCAACACGCCCAGCATTGCGAGCACGGCGGCTGACGCCGTCAGCGTTGTTCTGGCGAATGCGGAGTGGGCCATACGCTCAATCTTAACTGCTCCGGGATGAGATCAGGTTCAATCGCGCGCGAGCTGGTACATGCCGTCCGTGTACGAGACGATCAGCAGCTCGCCGTTAGGCAGCTCCGCGAACGAGGCGATGTTCACCTGCTCGTCCGCCAGCAGGACGGCCGGGCTGTTGTCCAGCGTGTTGACGGCCCAGATGCGGCCCGTGTAGAAGTCGCCGAAAACGTACCAGCCGTAAAGCTCCGGCATCGCACTCCCGCGGTAGACGAAGCCGCCGGTAACAGCGATGCCCAGGTCGTGGTCGTAGACGGCGCGCGGCGGCGAGAATACCTTGCCGGTGCACTGGTCGGGAGCGCCCGGGATTTCGTACTCCGCGAACCCTTCGTAGCAGTCCCAGCCATAGTTGCCACCGATGACCACGTGGTCGATCTCCTCCCAGAGTTCCTGGCCGACGTCGCCGAGCCAGACGTCGCCTGTGAGGCGGTCGACGGTCATGCGCCAGGGGTTGCGCAGTCCGTAAGCGAAGATCTCGTCCGCGTTGCCGCCGGGCCCGTCGGCGAACGGGTTGCCGCCGGGGATCGCGTAGCCGGTCCCCGGCGAAACGTCGATCCGTAGCACCTTGCCCAGAAGAGTGTCCAGCGCCTGACCGTTCTCGTTCGGGTCGCCGCCGCCGCCGCCGTCCCCCGTCGAGAGCAGCAGGTACTCGCTCTGGTCGAAGGCGATGTGCCCGCCGTTGTGGTTCGGCGCGAACTGCGGGATCGACAGCAAGACCTCGGCGCTGTCCCCGTCGAGGGCGCTTGCGGTCGCCGAGTAGCGAGCGAGGACAGAGCGGTCCGGGCCCGCCGCCGTGTAGTAGAGGTACACCCGCCCGTCCTGCGCGAAGCTCGGCGAGAAGGCGAGCGACAGCAGGCCCTCCTCGCCGCCGCCGGCGTCCACGATCCCGCTGACGTCGCCCCAGGCCTGCGGCGCAAAGCTCCCGTCAAGCGACACGCGGTACATCTGGCCGCTCTGCCGGACGGCGATCGCCTCAGTCGGCGCGCCTGGTATCATCGCCAACTCGATCACGGAGCCATTCGCGTCGCCGAGCGCCTCGCCGCTTATCACTGTCTCCAGGTGGTAGCCGTTGGCGGTCGGCGTCGCGCCGGGGGCGGACGTGGCCGTCGCTGTGGTCGAAGGCGGTGTCGCAGTCGCCGTGCCCGGCGGAGCCGTCGTTGCGGTCGCGTCGAGCGGCTCGCCGATCGGTGGGCAGGCCGCGGAGGAGGGTTGAGCGGGCGACAGGCCGCCGACGAACCGGAGCAGGAGCAGCACGTCGCCCTCGTTCACGTCGCCGTCGCAGTTAACGTCGCCGGCCTGCTCCACGCAGCCGGCGAAAGGCTCGGCGCCGGCCGCGAACCGCAGGGCGGCCAGCGCGTCCAGCGAGTCGATCGATTCGCTGCAGTCGGCATCGCCTTGCAAGGCGCCGTCGGCGGAAGAACCGTCAGCCC
>JADFKG010000144.1 GCA_022565075.1 Chloroflexota bacterium
ACCCGCGCCCGGACGATGTCTCGCGAATGGTGTCTGCACTCGGCGTCGACCTACCGATCGCGGAGGCGGCCCGTCCCGCCCTCATCGCAACGATTGAGGGTCCGCGCGGAACGGTTGTCCTGACGTAAGATCGGCGGCGCCCCCGTATACTGGCCGCATGCGCGTTCTCGTCCTCTCCGACGTCCACGCCAACCTCTCCGCGCTCGAGGCCGTGCTTCGCGACGCTCGAACCGGTGGAGCGATCGACGCCGTCTGGAGCCTTGGCGACTGCGTTGGTTACGGGCCGCAGCCGGGCGATTGCCTGTCGCGCCTGGGCGACGAGGGCGCCGCCTTCGTCGCGGGCAACCACGAGCGCGCGGCGACCGGCGCGATCAGCGTCGACGACTTCAACGCGGACGCCCGCACGGCGGCTCTCTGGACGGCCGGCCGTCTCGAGACGGACGAGAAGGCGTTGCTCGACGCGATGCCCGAAACGCGTGTCGAGGCGGAGCACTTCTCCCTCGTGCACGGGACTCTGCGCTGGCCGATCTGGGAGTACCTGTACTCGGCTGAGGCTGGCTTTGCGCACCTCGCGCTCCAGGAGACGCCGTTCGGTTTCTGCGGCCACACGCACGTGCCGGCGATCGCGTCGCTCGATGTGGACGCGCCCGGAGGCTGCGACTTCCGTCGCCTGGCGGAGGGTGAGTCGGTCTTGCTCGACCCGGGGACGAAGGTCGTGATCAACCCCGGCAGCGTCGGCCAGCCACGCGACGGCGACCCGCGTGCCTCGTTCGCGATCTACGATTCGGAGACGCAGAGCGTGACGCTGCACCGCGTGGAGTACGACATCGGAAGCACACAGAGGCTGATGGAGGAGGCCGACCTGCCGCGGTGGCTGATCGAGCGCCTGTCAGAGGGCAGCTAGCCCAGGTTCGATTCGAACCAGCGCCTGTACTCTGGCCAGTCCGGCAGCTCGGTGCCTTCAGGCGCGGCGTAGATCAACGCACCGATGGACGTCAACGCTTCGATCGGGTTCGGCGCGAACGCCTCGAGGGTCTCGCCGGTCTCGCTCACGTAGCCCAGGTCGGCCCCGTCGTAACGGAACAGCGCGGCGATCTCGTCCCAGGAGCCGTGTACTGCCGCCTGGAGTTCCTCGTCGGAAACGATCTGCACCCAGCCGGTAGCGGCCATGAAGGCGCCCATCTCCTCCGTTAGCAGCGCTTGTCCGTAGCTCCCGGCGGGGGCGTCGCGCATCTGGTAGGCGTGCAGTAGCTCGTGGGCGATCGTCACCCGGTTGGCGCCAGTCTGCAGGACGATCTGGCTGGCAACGGTGTGGACGTTGCCATCCCAGTCCTGGGTGGCGTAGAAGTTGGCAGCGCCGTAGCCGTATGGCTGCCACCCGGCGAGGGTGCGCCCGGCTTCGTTCGAGAGCACGGTTAGCGAGCCGTGCGAATTGTCAGTCGCCAGCGAGACGACGTTGGAGGGCAGCGAAGCGAGCGCGCCGGCAAGCGCGCCCAGGTTCCGCATCTGCGCCGTTTCGTCGGCGCCCCAGTCCTGGCCGGCGACGACTACGCGCACCCCCCATTCCGACTCGATCTCCGTCAGCAACTCAAACGCGGCGGGCGAGAGAGCGGCGTCCGGCGCGGGTGTGTAGAGGTATGGCGTCGCTGACCAGGCGTCGCCGAGCGTGGGCGCCACGGACGCGGCCGGCACGAGAGTTGGCGTGGCAGGAACGGTGGCCGTGACCCCGGCGGTGGCTGTCGGTGTGGCGATGGACGTGGCCGCCTGGCTGGCGGTCGGAGCGGCGGCGGCCGGCGTGCCATGGTCTGCTGCGGCGGCCGGTGTGGCGCGGTCCGCTGCGACCGTAGGTGCGCCGTAAATGTGCGTCGCCGGTCCCGAGTCCCTCGTCGTGTTGAAGGCGATCGCTCCGGCGATGGCGCCGCTCAGCAGGGCGACGGTTGAGACCGCGGCCAGAAGGCCCCGTGATCGCGTCCACCCTCCCCGATGGCTCGTCAGATGGCCCCTCTGGCCGGTCCGGTCTCTGTACAGTCCTGGTCCCTCCCACCCTGGGCTCGCCCCAGGTGCGTCGGGGACGCTGGTCCCCTTGTCTGCAATTCAGGTTAAGGAACGGTTTAGGCCGGTTCAGTTAACGGCCGGTGAAGATTGGTCACGGCTTGGAGAATATGGCTGCGGCCGGAGTGGTTTATAATCCGCCTCACATGACTGAATCCATCAACGTCACCATCGCCATGCCGCTCGACGAAGCTCTCGTGGAGCTGGCGCGCAACGTCTCCCCGCGAGTGTCACTAACGCACCTTTCGCGGGCGCAGCGGTTCGTCTATCGGGACGGCCGTGCGCTGTGGGGCGGCTATCGGGAGCCGCCGGCGCCCGAGGACGTGAGCGAGGAGGAAGCGCGTGAGTCGCTTTACGGCGTCCTCGGTTCGACGGAGGTTCTCTTATCCAATCAGGTGCTCCCGGACGACATCGTCGCCCGCGCGGGGGCCCTCAAGTGGCTCCAGCTCACCAGCGCCGGCGTCGACTCGCTCGTTGACCACGAGGTCGTGCGCGCGCCGGGCGTGATCGTAACAACGGCCAACGGCGTTCACGCGGCGACGATCAGCGAATACATCGTCGGCGCCATGATCAGCTTCGCCAAGAACTTCACGAAGTCGCTGCGCTCTCAGGACGAACGCGCCTGGCAACCCTACTGGCCCAAGGAGTTGGAGGACGCGACCGTTGGCATCATCGGCCTCGGCGCGATCGGCGGCCGCACGGCTGAGGTCTGCCGCGCGATGCGGATGCGCGTGCTGGCGATGCGCCGCTCGTGCGAACGGCGGATGAGCGGGGAGGAGGCGGGCCAAGCGGCGGTGGACGAGATGTTCCCTCCGGCCGACCTGCACGCGCTTCTGGCGGAGTCCGACTACGTTGTGCTGGCGCTGCCGCTCACCGACGAATCCACTGGCCTCATCGGCGAGGCGGAGCTGGCGGCGATGAGGCCGAACGCCGTGATCGTCAACATCGCCCGCGGTCGCATAATCGACCAGGACGCGCTCGTTCGGGCGCTACGTGACGGAGGCATCGCCGGCGCCGCGCTCGATGTCACAACGCCTGAGCCGCTGCCGCCAGACCACGAGCTCTGGGGCCTCCCGAACGTGATGATCACGCCGCACATCAGCGGCGGCACGCCCCGCTACATGGAGCGCGCGATCGACCTCTTCTGCGACAACCTCCGCCGATACGCGGACGGGGAGGCGCTGCGCAACGTCGTCGACCCAGCGCGCGGCTACTAGCGCGCCGCTACGCCTCTAGAAGCACGCGGCGCAAGTGGTCCAGAGGCACGTTGCCGCCGCTCACAATGATCGCCACGTTCTTGCCCGCCAGGCGCTCCTGGAGCTGAACGGCTGCCGCCGTCGCCGCCGCGCCCGCTTCTTCGGCGATGACGTGAGCGGCGCGGGCCAGCATCAGCATCGCGCTCCTGATCTCCCCCTCGCTCACGAGGATGAAGTCGTCCAGGTGGTCGATCATCGTTCGCACAGCGGGATGGTAGGCGGCGCCGGTCGCCAGGCCCTCGGCGGCCGTGTCGATGCCGGCCTGGCGCAGCGTGTGCGACTTCCACGACTCGTAGACCGCTGGCGCGCCGGCTGCCTGCACGCCGATCACCTCGACGCTGGGCCGCAGCTCCTTGGCGACGATGATGTTCGCCAGCGCGCCGCTGCCGCCGCCGATCGGCACGAGGATGACGTCTACATCCGGAAGGTCCTCGATGATCTCGATGCTCATGGTGGCGACGCCGGTTATGAGCCGTGGCGCGTTTGAATGGTGGATGTACTGCACGCCTTCGCTGGCAGCGTGCTCTTCGGCCCATTCGCGCGCTTCCTCGAAGTTGGCGCCGTGGAAGAGGACCTGGGCGCCCAAGGCGCGCATCGACTCCACTTTCATCGGGTTCGCTTCTTCGGGCATGACGATAATGCACTTGATGCCGGCGAGCTTAGCGCCGTAGGCCAGCGACTGACCGTGGTTGCCTGTCGACGCGCCGATGATCCCCTGTGAGCGCTCTTCCTCCGTCATGCTCGCGGACAGGTAGACGCCGCCGCGCACCTTGAAAGCACCGATCGGCTGCAGGTTTTCGAGCTTGAGCCACGCTTCGAAGCCCAGCTCGCGTGACATCGCCGTGTTGCGGATGAGTGGCGTGCGCTGCAGGTGCGGCTCCAGCAGGTGCCTGGCGCGGTAGACGTCGGCGAGCGTCGGCAGCTGCTCGATGCGCCGGTCGTAGATCATGCCGACGGGATCCTCGCGCAGTTTGGCGGCGCGCACGCGCTCCAGCTTCTCGACCAGCTCCTGCGGCAAGATCTCAGTGCGCAGGAAGCCCAGCCGCTCGTAGTAGGCGGGAAGATCGGTGGTGATGTAGACTTCGTCCTGCGGGAAGCGGCGGATCAGCTCCCGCGTTATTTGTTCGCCCAGCCCACGCGAGCGCTCCTCCTCGATCACAGCGACGCTGCCGAGTTCGTGCGTCTTCTCGTACGGCTTGATGCGGCCGAAGGCGATGATGCGCCCGTCGCGACGGAGCGTGATGAACTGCTCGGGCGTCAGTCGTTCGCTGTCGAGCCGAAAGCGTTCAATCGTCTGGGCGATGAAGGCCATGTCGGCGGCGGTCGCCGGCGTGAAGTCGAGGTTGGGTGCTGCTTCCGTAGTCACGTTCCTATTGTACGTGGGCTGGGCGTCTTGACTGCGGGTCTTACAATTGTGGCGCCGGAGAGCCGGCACTAGCCAAAGGAGGTCCCAGATGCCCCGCTACGTCATCCTTTACAACTTCACGGATCAGGGGTTGAAGAACATCAAGGACACGGTCAGCCGCGCCGCGGAGATCCGCAAGGCCAACGAATCGCGCGGCTTCAAAATCATCGGGACCTACTGGACGCAGGGGCAGTACGACGTCGTTTCGATCGTCGAGTCGCCGGACGAGGAGTCGATGTTGGCTGGCCTGTTCAACATCGCCGAGACGGGCAACGTCCACAGCATCACGCTTCGTGCCTTCGACG
>JADFKG010000012.1 GCA_022565075.1 Chloroflexota bacterium
GACTCGGCGGCGGGCTCTGCGCTCTCCGGCTCCGCAGACTCGGCGGCAGGCTCCTCTGTCGCTTCGGACTGCGCTGCCGGCTCTTCTGTCGCTTCCGGCTCCGCAGACTCGGCGGCAGGCTCTTCCGTTGACTCCGGCTCCGCAGACTCGGCGGCGGGCTCTTCAGTCGCCTCCGCGGCCTCGGCGGCGGGCTCTTCAGTCGCTTCCGGCTCCGCAGACTCGGCGGCAGGCTCTTCCGTTGACTCCGGCTCCGCAGACTCGGCGGCAGGCTCTTTTGTCGCTTCGGGCTCTGGGCTCGCCGGCGACGAGGCCTTTGCGGTCTCCTTGGCAGCTTCCGGCGCGGCCACAGACGTTGACTCGTCGACGACGGCGGTGCCGTCCTGGTTGGGCATAGCAGCCAGGCCCAGGCGGTCCAGCGCGTCCTTCGGGGCCTCGATCGCGCCGCCGCGCTCGCTGAACGTCCAGCCATCCTGCTCGGCGCTGCTGCGCGCCTGCTTCAGGCTGAGGCCCAGGCGGTGGCGGTCGTATTCGATCCTGACAATTTTCACCGGTAGGACGTCGCCCTCGCGGACGACTTCGTTTGGGTGAGCGATGCGGCGCTCCACCAGCTCTGAAATGTGGACCAGACCTTCGATCGGCCCCTCCAGGCGGACGAATGCGCCAAACGGCGCCAGCTTCGTCACCTGGCCGGGGACAACCTGGCCTTCCCGGAACTGGGACACGATCTCTAGCCAGCGTTCCGGCTGGGCGCGGCGAACGCTGAGCGCGATCTTCTTCGCCTCGGCGTCAATCTTGAGCACGTAAACGGGCACTTCGTCCCCAACCTTGAACATCTCGTGCGGCGAACGTGGCGTCCGCTCCCAGGAAAGCTCGGAGAGGTGCACCAGGCCGTCCGCTCCGCCGATATCCACAAAGATGCCGAAGTCGCGGATGCTGGTGATCCGTCCCTCTTTCACTTCGCCCTCGGTCAGTTCCTTGAGCAGGCGCTCCTTTTCGGCGGCGCGCTTTTCCTGAACGGCCGCGCGTTCGGAGAGGATCGCCCGGTTGCGGCGGCGGTTCAACTCGATGACCTTCAGCGTGACCGTCCTGCCGACCCATTCGGCGAGGGCGCGCTGGGTGTTCTCCGGTGAGCCGCGCGCCGGCCCGGCGACGATTTGCGACAGCGGGACGAAGGCGTTGATTCCCTCTACGTTGACGAGGAGCCCGCCCTTATTGCTGCCGGTGACATACCCATCGAACGATTCGTTCTCGTCAAGGTAGTCTTGCAGCACGCGCCAGCCGCGCTCGCCGCGGGCCCTGTCCATGGAGAGGATGATCTGCCCCTCCGGCGACTCCGGCTGCAGGACGAAGACGAGCGCCTTGTCGCCGTTTTTCAGCTTGGACGCGCCCTCCGGCTGCAGGCAGTGCATCTCGCTGGGCGGGACGACTCCTTCGGACTTGGCGCCGATATCAATCAGTACTCCATCTCGGTCAGTGCCGACGACCGTGCCTTCGATGATCTCCCCGCGCCGCAGCTCAGGGTAGGCAGTGGTCTCTGCTTCGAGAAGGGCGGCCATCGATTCTTCTGGCGCGCCGCTCCCGTCTGTTTCTTCTTGCGTCAAGGGTTACCTCCGTATGCCGAGATGGGGCGAAGCACCGCTACCCGGCACCTCGTAGTCATTATAGCAAACGCCGCCCTTAGTGGTAGGTTCAGCCGGCGTTGAGCAAAGAGGGTTGTGGAGGGCGCAAGAAAAAGCCCCCGGCAACGGCCTATTTTCCACACCCAGTTGCCCAGGCAGTATCGTCAGCGCTGAGGCGTTTCACTTCCGTGTTCGGGATGGGAACGGGTGGGGCCACCTCGCTCTAGTCACCAGGAGCCTTAACTTATGAAGTTGTGGTGCCGGAGCTGCGTCTTGTTGGGGCTCCGGCGGTTGTCGCGTGGTAGCGGGGGTGGGACTCGAACCCACGACCTCCGGGTTATGAGCCCGGCGAGCTGCCGCTGCTCCACCCCGCGACGTGTACCCGCCAGCGGCGGGCGCGAAGAGAGTTGATGCCTGAGTTCACTAGAATGTTGTGCAGATAATGGAGGGGTGGTCAAGCCCTCGGTCATTAGTACGGCTTAGCTGAATCCGTTACCGGACTTACACATGCCGCCTATCAAGCGGGTAGTCTTCCCGCGACCTTACCCGGTTAACCCGGTGGGAGACCTCATCTTGAGGGGGGCTTCGCGCTTAGATGCTTTCAGCGCTTATCCCTTCCGAACATAGCTACTGGGCTTTTTGCCTCTGGCGAGACAACCCACACACCAGCGGTTCGTCCACCCCAGTCCTCTCGTACTAGGGGCAGCTCCTCGCAAGTCTCCTGCGCCCACCGCGGATAGAGACCGAACTGTCTCACGACGTTCTGAACCCAGCTCGCGTGCCGCTTTAATGGGCGAACAGCCCAACCCTTGGGACCTACTTCAGCCCCAGGATGCGACGAGCCGACATCGAGGTGCCAAACCTCCCCGTCGCTGTGAACGCTTGGGAGAGATCAGCCTGTTATCCCCGGGGTAGCTTTTATCCGATAATCCACGGCCCTTCCACACGGAACCGTAGGGTCACTTTGCCCGACTTTCGTCCCTGTTCGGCTTGTAGGCCTCACAGTCAAGCTCCCTTATACCAATGTGCTCAACGGCTGATTTCCATCCAGCCTGAGGGAACCTTTGGACGCCTCCGTTACCTTTTGGGAGG
This sequence comes from Chloroflexota bacterium, assembly GCA_022565075.1. Taxonomy (GTDB): domain Bacteria; phylum Chloroflexota; class Dehalococcoidia; order SM23-28-2; family RBG-16-64-32; genus CF-162. The sequence goes on from JADFKG010000012.1 coordinate 2,712, forward strand.
CGACCGCCCCAGTCAAACTGCCCACCAGACGCTGTCTTCCGCTAAAGCGGAGTTAGGAGGTAAACCTAGGAAGAGTGGTATTTCAAGGGCGGCTCCACCGAGTCCGGAAACCCAGCTTCCAAGCCTCCCACCTATCCTACGCATCCCAGGCCCGCCTTCAACGTCAAGCTGCAGTAAAGCTCCACGGGGTCTTTTTGTCCTGCGGCGGGAAACCCGCATCTTCACGGGTCCTGCAATTTCGCCGAGCCCCCCCTCGAGACACTGCCCATCTCGTGACACCATTCGTGCGGGTCGGAACTTACCCGACAAGGAATTTCGCTACCTTAGGACCGTTATAGTTACGGCCGCCGTTCACCGGGGCTTCAGTTTGGGCCTTATCAGCCCGCCCTTTAACCTTCCGGCACCGGGCAGGTGTCAGCCCCTATACCTCAGCTTTCGCTTTGGCAGAGACCTGTGTTTTTGTTAAACAGTCGTTTGGGCCGCTTCGCTGCGACCCCCGCCAGCTCCAGGGGCTAGCCCTTTCACCGACAGGGGCACCTCTTCTCCCGAAGTTACGAGGCCAAATTGCCGAGTTCCTTGAGGGGGGATCACTCGACCACCTGAGGGCGCTTACCCCAGCCTACCTGTGTCGGATTGCGGTACGGGCGCCTGTATGCCTCGACGGCGAGGCTTTTCTAGCCAGTGTGGGCTCAACTCACTCGCGTTGACCGAAGTCGCTGCTCGCCCCGATCCCTCAGCTTAACCCGGGAGGGGATTTACCTCCCCCCGGACGCCTACAGACCAGGGACGGACCATGTCCAATAGGCCCGCTGTGCCTACCCTACTGGGTCCCCCCGCCGTCTAATAACGCCATACAAACGGGGACGGAATAATAACCGTCTGTCCATCGGCATCGGCTGTTCGCCTTATCCTTAGGCCCGCCTAACCCTACGCGGACGAACCTTCCGTAGGAAACCTTAGGCATTCGGTGGGCGAGATTCTCACTCGCCTTGTGCTACTCATGCCGGCATTCTCACTTCCGCACGCTCCACCAGACCTTACAGGCTGGCTTCACAGCTGAGCGGAACGCTCCCCTACCCCTGCTCTGCCCAAAGGCAGAACAAGCCACGGCTTCGGTGGTGCGCTTTAGCCCCGTTACATTTTCGGCGCGGGATGGCATCGACCAGTGAGCTGTTACGCACTCTTTCAAGGATGGCTGCTTCTAAGCCAACCTCCTGGCTGTCTGGGCTATCCCACATCCTTTCCCACTTAGCGCACACTTGGGGACCTTAGCCGGTGGTCTGGGTTGTTTCCCTTTCGTCCGTGAAGTTTATCCCCCACGGGCTCACTCCCAGGATTAATCTTCTGGCATTCGTGGTTTGGTTGGGTTTGGTAAGCGTTAAGCCCCCTAGCCCATCCAGTGCCCTACCTCCAGAAGACATTCTCTGAGGCTGCACCTCAATGCATTTCGGGGAGAACCAGCTATCTCCGAGTTCGATTGGCATTTCACCTCTACCCACAGCTCATCCAGTGACTTTGCACCGTCAAATGGTTCGGGCCTCCATCAGCCGACTAGGCTGACTTCACCCTGGCCATGGGTAGCTCACCCGGTTTCGGGTCAAATCCCAGCGACCTGCCCTAAGGCAACGCCCTGTTCGGACTCGCTTTCGCTTTGGCTCCGCAAGCTCCCTTGCTTAACCAGCCACTGAAATTTACTCGCCGGCTCATTCTTCAATAGGCACGCTGTCATCCGCCCGAAGGCAGACTCCAACGGTTTGTAGGCACGCGGTTTCAGGGTCTTTTAACTCCCCTCCCGGGGTGCTATTTCACCTTTCCCTCACGGTACTGCTGCACTATCGGTCACTGGAGGTGTTTAGCCTTGGAAAGTGGTCTTCCCAGCTTCCCACGGGATTTCACGTGTCCCGTGGTACTCAAGAACACGGACGAAAGAGACCTCTGCTCTTTCGTGTACGAGGCTGTCACTCTCTATGGCGGCCCTTTCCAGGTTCCTTCCACTAGAGCGAGGTTTTGTAACTCTTCGGCGGCTATCACGCTTCCGCCAGTCCGTGTCTTACAACACCCGCAGGGCATTGGGTCGTGCCCCGTTACCTTCCATGCGGGTTTGGGCTGTTCCCCGTTCGCTCGCCGCTACTAAGGGAATGGTCTCTTTTCCTCGGGGTACTTAGATGTTTCAGTTCCCCCGGTTCCCATCCGCTTCAAAAGCGGATGCCTGGATTATGCATCCAGGCGGGTTCCCCCATTCGGAGATCCCCGGCTAAGCTTGCAAGGCAGCTAACCGAGGCTTATCGCAGCCATGCAACGTCCTTCTTCGGCCTCCAGTGCCTAGGCATCCACCGCGCGCCCTTTGTAGCTTTAACCACCACTCCATTATCGACACAACATTCGTGTCTTGGCACGGGTTTGATCCCTCAGGTCATCAACTCTATTCGCTTGTTAACGTTCGCTCCGGCAATCCGCCGGACCTTCCGGCCGCAAGTGCTGCTTGCGGCCGGAGGGTCCGTGGACTGCCCCCGCGGCGGGTTCGCTGGTGGAGCCGAGGGGACTCGAACCCCTGACTTCCGCCTTGCAAAGGCGGCGCTCTCCCAACTGAGCTACGGCCCCACCTCTGAACTTCGGCTGGTGGGCGATGGTGGACTCGAACCACCGACCTCGGTCTTATCAGGACCGCGCTCTAACCAGCTGAGCTAATCGCCCTCCTGGTAACCTTCCCGCCGAAGGGCGGGATCGGCCAGTGCTTCGAGGCGCCGCCGGGTCAGGGCCGCTGCCGGCCTTAACCCCTGGATAGTGGATGGAAGCGCTTGGCTCCCTGTGTTGCTAAAGGTAGCGCTTTCGCGCTAGGCCCACTCCCTGCCGAAGCAGAGAGGGTCGACCTAGGAGTGTTGACGAGGCCATAAAGGCCACGTGCTGTGTTTCAACTCCCTAGAAAGGAGGTGATCCAGCCGCACGTTCCCGTACGGCTACCTTGTTACGACTTCGTCCCAGTTACCAGCCTCACCCTAAACGCCTGCCCCGCTTGCGCGTTGGCTCAGCGGCTTCAAGTGCTGCCGGCTTCCATGACGTGACGGGCGGTGTGTACAAGGCCCGGGAACGTATTCACCGCAGTATTGCTGACCTGCGGTTACTAGCGACTCCGCCTTCATGCAGGCGAGTTGCAGCCTGCAATCTGAACTGGGGCCGGCTTTGGGGGATTAGCTCCGGCTCGCGCCTTGGCAGCCCACTGTACCGGCCATTGTAGCGTGTGTGTAGCCCAGGGCGTAAGGGCCATGCTGACTTGACGTCATCCCCACCTTCCTCTGGGTTTATCCCAGCGGTCCCGTTAGAGATATTTAACTAACAGCGAGGGTTGCGCTCGTTGCGGGACTTAACCCAACACCTCACGGCACGAGCTGACGACAGCCATGCAGCACCTGTATTAGCTCCCCGAAGGGTCCTTCACGTTTCTGATCAGTACCACTAATATGTCAAGCCCTGGTAAGGTTCTTCGCGTTGCATCGAATTAAACCACACGCTCCGCCGCTTGTGCGGGCCCCCGTCAATTCCTTTGAGTTTTAACCTTGCGGTTGTACTCCCCAGGCGGGATGCTTAAAGCGTTAGCTGCGGCACGGGGGGGGTCGACACCTCCCACACCTAGCATCCACCGTTTAGGGCGTGGACTACTCGGGTATCTAATCCGATTTGCTCCCCACGCTTTCGCTCCTCAGCGTCAGGATAGGTCCAGAAAGCCGCCTTCGCCACTGGTGTTCCTCCCGATATCTACGCATTTCACCGCTACACCGGGAATTCCGCTTTCCTCTGCCTACCTCAAGTCCGCCAGTATCCGATGACCCCTCCCAGTTGAGCCGGGAGATTTCACACCGGACTTAACGAACCGCCTACAAGCCCTTTACGCCCAGTAAATCCGGACAACGCTCGCCACCTACGTATTACCGCGGCTGCTGGCACGTAGTTAGCCGTGGCTTATTCGTGAGGTACCGTCAGAACTTCTTCCCTCACAAAAGAGGTTTACGACCCGAAGGCCTTCATCCCTCACGCGGCGTCGCTGGGTCAGGCTTTCGCCCATTGCCCAAGATTCCTCGCTGCTGCCTCCCGTAGGAGTAGGGGCCGTGTCTCAGTCCCCTTCTGGCTGATCGTCCTCTCAGACCAGCTACCCGTCATCGGCTTGGTAGGCCGTTACCCCACCAACTACCTGATAGGACGCAGGCCCCTCCAGTGGCGCATAAATGCTTTCCTCCCGGCCATTTCAGACCGGGAACTTATGCGGTATTAGCTCGCCTTTCGGTGAGTTATTCCCCACCACTGGGTAGGTTACCTACGCGTTACTCAGCCGTCCGCCACTAACCCGAAGGTCCGTTCGACTTGCATGCGTAAGGCGCGCCGCCAGCGTTCGTCCTGAGCCAGGATCAAACCCTCATGAAAAAATTTCCATTCAGATCCAATTTTGGCTTGAATTTCTTGAATGTATTCGGAAGCCTCGCACTTCCATCCACTATTCAGATGTTAAGGTGCCCGGCAGAGTTCCCTCCGCCTTTCGGAAGACGCAGTAACCCGAGAACCCAAAGCGACCTGAGCCGCCTGAGCCCTGGGCTTGCTTATTCCCTGTCTGCCAACGAATGAGTTTAGGACGGCGTTAGCAGGCTGTCAATCAAGCCTGCTCTACTCTGGTCCGTGGGGGCCGTCGCGGCCCTCTTCGCGCCGTCTGAGCGCCAGCTTCTTAAAGAACCTTCTTCCGAATCTTCATAATTTATAGCACACCCGTACGATGGCGGTCAACGCTTTTCCGCGCGACGGGCTCGCCTCGCTCTAACGTGCACCATCGTGCCCTTCCCCCGCACGGCTGCTCGCTCCGCCAGGCGCTGCCCGACGACCCAGAGCACGCCCTTATCGTCGCAGACGATCGGCACGTCGTCCCGCTCCTCTGCTGGCACCTTGGCGTCGGTCAAAATGTCCTGCACCTTCTTCTCTCCGCGCATCCCCAGCGGCCGCAAGCGATCGCCCGGCCGCCGCGAGCGCACCCGCATCCGGCCGCGGATCGCCGTCGCCGCGATGTACGCCTCAAGTTCGCCGATCCGCTTCGGCAGCGCGCCCTTCGCCTCCTTGGCCGTCAACGTCCAGGCGCCCCAGGACGTCTTCCCGGGCACCGTCAGCGTCGCCTCACTCGGCCTCTCCCGCGCCTTCCCGCCGGGGCGCGAGATCGTGATCCGCTGCCGCCCGATGGAGCAGATGAGCCCGCCGGGCAGCGAGACCCTGGACGTCTGCTTGTCCAGCGCCGCGACGATGTTCGACAGGTGGCTGGCGGCCGGTGAAGCGTCACCGCCTACGCGCTCTGCCGCCCGCATCAGCAGCCGCACCTGGATCGCCGGGTGGAAACCCGCGAACGCCTCGCGCGGGAAGACCACCCGCTCGCGCGTCGCCGAGGCCAGCGCCGACCAATCGCGCTTGGCGACTCGGTCGATGAAGTCGTCGTCGGCAACTGCGGAGTCAGCGAGACGGGCCAGTGCTTCAGCGACACGGGGGTTGAACTCTCGCAGCGCCGGCATCAGCTCGTGGCGTACGCGATTGCGCATCGCGATCGGCAGCTCGTTCGTCGGATCCAGTCTCGGCTCGACACCGGATTCGCGGCAGTAGCGCACCGTGTCCTCGCGGAGCAGCTCAACGATCGGACGGGCGATCACCGGTCCGTTCCCGAAGGGCCAGGGCGAGCGTGGAGCCATCGCCGCCAGGCCCGACAAACCGCTGCCGCGGAGGACGTGCAGAAGCACCGTCTCGGCCCGATCGTCCAGCGTGTGGCCGGTGACGACTGCGGTCGCTTCCGCCGCTCGCGCCTCGTCCCCGAGAAAACGATAGCGGATCTTCCGCGCTGCGTCCTCGAGCGACTCCTTCTGACGCTTGGCGCGCGTGGCCGCGTTCCCTTGACCGGTCGCCAGCCGCACCCGGAGCGCCCTGCAGAGAGAGGCGACGAAGCGCCGGTCGCCGTCGGCCTCGGAGCGGCCCCGGAGCTGGTGATCGAAGTGGCCGGCCCTGATCTTGAGCCCAAGCTCCCTGGCAATTCGGGACAGGATCAGCAAGAGCGCCGTCGAGTCCGGACCGCCGGACACCGCGACGACGATCGTCTCGCCGCGCTCCAGGCAGCCGCGGCGTCCGACGTATTCCGCAACACGCTTGTCGATGCGGCGGGTGAACGGCGAAGACGAAAGCTTAAGCGGCATGCTGAAGTACGATCCTCCGGCAGAGTGTATCGCGGATGCGCCGGGCTAGCGTATCAGGATTTCCCACCACAGGTCGGTCGCGGAGCCCTCTTCGGGCGCCGGTGACGGCTGGGTGGAGATGGCGATGAAGGCGGTCTCGCCCGGCTTCACGAGACCGAGTTGCTCACGGGCGATCGCTTCGATGTACTCGTCAGATTCGAGATAGGCCTCCAGGGCGACGAGCCGTTCGTAGCGCGCCTCCAGGTCGTCGATCTCGGCCTCGAGGTTGCTCTCTTCCTGCGTGAGCTGGAGAGAACGAACGAGGTTCGTGGCACCGGAAGCGAGAAAGTAGACGACCATGCCGGCAGCCGCGAGAAGGATGAGCCGCGTGCCGGAGAAACGGAGTAAACGTTTACGCACTTTTGTCCTTATCTGAGTAGACTAGCAGCGTACCGCAGGTTCAGCAACACTTAAGCAAACGCGGCGGGAGCTCTCAGGTGATTCCAGCCAGGTGACAGGTGTCGTTCAGCGAGACCACCACCGGCGTACCGCGCCGCCATTCGACGCGCGTAATCGCCGCCACGGATTGAGTCAGGCGGCGGAAGCCCGCCAGCTCCAGGCCTATGAGTTGCGTGAGCAGCGACAGGATCACGAAGTTGTGCGCCACGAGGCAAACGCGCTCGCCCTCGTGGCGTTTGACGATCGCCGACAGCGCGGCGTCCGCCCGATCGCAGACGTCGATCAGCCTTTCGCCGCCGGGCATCCGCTCGTTCGAGCCCTCGGGGCCGAGCCAGCGCTCGATAAACCCGGGAAACTTCTCGCGCACGTCCGGGAACGGCAGGCCGTCCATCTCCCCGACGTCCATCTCGATCAGTCCGTCCTCGATCACGACCTCCAGGCCGTACGGTTTGGCGATCGCCTCGGCCGTGCGGCTGGCCCTCACCAGGGGACTGGCGTAGACCACGCTGAGCCGCTCTCCCGAAAGCGCGCGGCCCAGCGCCTCGGCCTGGCGCAATCCCGTCTCGTTCAGCGGTACGTCCTCCTGGCCCAGCGCGAGATTCTGGCGGTTGTGCTCTGTCTCGCCGTGGCGCACCAGGAAGAGGTGCATCAGCCGCGCTCGCCGCTGGCGCGAAAGGCGCGCAGGACAGCGGGAACGTCGTCGACGTGGAGGCAGCGGCGGTGCACGCTCAGCGGCTCCGGCAGCTTCAGCGCAAGGACCGTCTGATCGGCGCGAGCCGTCATCTCCTGTTCAGCGCGCAGCCGCATCAGCAGCCGAAAGGCGCCGTCCTCGACGCCCTCCAACCGAATATCGAGGACCAGCGGCCGCAGATCGTACTTCCGCACTTTCTTCTCCCGCTGGTGCTCAGCGGGTACCGAGCTGGCGTCCAACAAAGCCGATATCCTGCGGCGAAGATCCTCGGCCGAGAGACCGTTTGAAGGCACGCGAACGTCGTACTCCGCCCAGCGCAGCAGCGCCTGAAGCGAACGCCCGCCAACGCCGACTTCCTCGACGCTCACGGCCTCCACTCCGGGGCGCATCGTCTTCTTCACTCCGGCTAGCGCCGCGCCCGGATCAACCGCCTGATCGAGGAAGACGTCCGCCAACTCACCGTCGGAGGTCACTCCCTGGGGTAGCGCCACCGCGATCTGGATCAGCGCACCGGAGCGCTTGCCCTCGGAGTGAGCGAGGGGCAGGTTGGCGGCGACGACCGCCTCTTCCCACGCCCGAGCGAGATCGCGCTGGCCGAGACCACGGGCCTCGGACGTGATGCGATAACGGAAGCGCAGACGCTGAGCCTTCATTCTCGCTCCCGGGTGATCGTCACTTCATCGATCCGGTTCCCTTCAACGCGTGTGATGGCGATGACCAGGTCGCCGTGGGTCAGCTGCTCGCCCTCCTCCGGGATCCGCCCCAGCTTGGTCAGGATAAACCCGCCAACAGTCTCGTAGTCGCCGTCTGGCAGGTTCAGTTTGAGGTCCTGGTTAGCGTCGTGAATGCTCATTCCGGCGTCAACCAGCACCGTGCGCTCGTCGACTTCCACGAACTCCTCCTCGTGGCGTCGCAGCTCGTCGCTCACTTGGCCCACCAACTCCTCGATCAACATCTCCAGCGTGACGATGCCGGCCGTGCCACCGTACTCATCGACGGCGATCGCCATCTGGTGACCGGTCTCCTGCATCTCGAAGAACGCCGCACCGACGACCTTCGTCTCGGGGATAAAGAGCGCCGGCCGCATCGCCAGGTCTATCAAGTCGCCCTCGGACATCGTGCCCTCGCCGATCCCTCGCAGGACGTCCTTGATGTTGACGATGCCCACGACGTTGTCGTGCTTCTCTTCGAACACCGGAAAGCGGGAGTGCGGGTGCTCCATATACGTCGGGTAGAAGTCGCGGAGGGTCGTCCCACGCTCCAGCCAGACGACCTCCGTGCGGGGAACCATGACTTCGTTGATCCGCCGGTTTCCGAAAGTGAAGACACCCGAGAGTAGCTCCGCCGCCTCGCTCTCGAGCACGCCCGCCTCAGCGCTCTGAGCGACGAGCAGGCTGATCTCCTCCGCCGTATGAGCGCTGTGCGCTCCTCCCTTCGCGGCGCGCAGGCCGAAGGGGCGGAGGATGGCGTTGGCGACACCGTTCAAAATCCAGATCGCCGGCCAGAATGTCAGCCGAAAGACCTCAATCGGCGGAACAGTGAGAAGCGAAACACGCTCCGGGTTGAACAACGCGATGCTCTTGGGCGCCAGTTCGCCGAGGACGATGTGCAGCGCGCTGATGATTATGAAGGCGATCGGCACTGCGACGGCGTGCGAGGAGATTCCCGCCGCCGCCTGGCCGAAGAGGTCCTCGAAGAGCGGCTCCAGCAGGCCGGCCAGCAACGGTTCGCCGACGAAGCCGAGACCGATGCTGGCGATCGTGATGCCGAGCTGGGTCGCCGCCAGGTAGTTGTTGAGATTGTCGACCGCCCGCAGCGAAAAGCGGGCCAGACCCTGTCCCTGGTTAGCCAGTGTCTCCAACCTCGTGCGGCGCACGGCAACGATGGAGAACTCGGCGGCGACGAAGAGTCCGTTGAGTAATACGAGCGCTAAGACCAGCAGCAGCCTAAGCGAGACAGATAATATGTCGTCCATCAATAAGACGAGCCGGCACCAGGCCGACCCTCGCCAGAATTATACACCTGTGACGCTCCAGCTCGGCGCCTGCTTGGCCGCTCGTCGCTGATTCGGTACGATGCCGGCAGCATGTCACTCGTTGTCTCCGTCTACGTTCCCAGCGGCATCGTAATGGCCGCCGACTCCCGCATGAGCGCCCTGCTCAGTGCCAGGCCGCCGGACGGCGAGGGACAGCCGACCGTGCAGCAGCAGATCGTCCTCTCGGACAGCGCCTACAAGGTCGTCGCCCTGCCCTCGGTCGGCGCCGGCGTCAGCCTCTACGACTCCGCCGTCATCGACAACAGGCCCGCCGACAGCCACCTCCACGCCTTCGCCGAGCAAGAGCTGTCGGAGGAAGACGACGTTGTCACCGTCGCCGATCGCTTCCTGGCCTACTTCCAGGAGAAGTTCCCGAAGATAAACCTCGGCTTCCACGTCGCCGGCTACCGCATCGAGGGCCGGTCCAGTGTGCCCTACGTGCTCGTCGGCCACACGACCCGCGAGCCCAAGGTGCGGCGCGTCAACGCCACGGAGCAGGGCCGGGTCCAGTACGGCGTCGTCCGCGCCGGCGACGTGCTCGTCGCCAACCGGCTGATCGACAAGGAGCGCCTGCCGCTCTTCGCCGCCATGCCGCTGCAAGACGCGGTCGACTACGCGATCCACCTCATCCGCACGACGATCGACACGCTGCGCTTCGAGCCGCGCTACCCGTCCGTCGGCGGGCCGATCGACGTACTCGTGGTAACGCCGGACGGCATGGAATGGGTGCAGCGCAAAGAGTTGACCGGCGAAGACCAGGCGATCATCTCCTCCGGCCTCTGACCCGCTTCGATTAACCGGTCATCGGCGCGGCCGTAGCTCTTGACAGGCGGGCGTACAATGGCGCCGAGGTGGTATAGGGTGAGGCGTTCTGCCGAGAAGGCTCGCTACGGGCTGGCCGTTCTGGCCGGCGTCGTTCTCATCGTCGGCGGTGTGGTCCTGGCGCTGACGCAGCCCTGGGAGGGTTCAACGGCCACGGGCGAGACTATCACCTACAGGACCTGCGATGTGACCGTCGAGGGCCCGCCCCCGCCCAGCCCGGAAGCTTTCTTCAAACCGGGGGGGCTCACGCCGGGCACTATCCTCATTAGCACGCGGCGGCTCAACCCGCCTGTGCTTAGCATCCGGCTCCCCGGCACCGGGACGGCCCCCGTCCCCGGAGCCAGTGGTCCCGACCTGCTAGCTACTGGAGATTCGCACGTCAGGATCAACGCACTCACAGGCGGTGTGTTGCGTGAGGTCTACAGGACAGCCGCTGATGAGGAGCTCCTGAGCGGGATCGCCAGCACAGCCCGCGTGGACCCTCTCGATCCAGCAACCGCTCCCTGGCCCTACACGGACGAGGCTCAGCTACCCGTCAAGCGATTCGAGACGGGCAATATTGAGTATCGCCACCCGGACCCCGGCGCGGGCATAAGGATCAGTTCATACTACGGGAGGATCACCATCCCTCGTGAGGACATCGGCTTTCTGATCCTGGACAACTGCCGGTCGCGGTCGTGGATCGGCACGACGACAGGCAAGGTCCTTGATGAGATGTCGGACGTCCATGCAGACGACCAAGCGGCGTTCCAGAGATTCCACGACGACGTAAATGTTGGCATGGCCCCGCGCTAGCTCTTCGCGGCGGCGATCAGCTTGTCGGCGGCCGTGCGCGGGTCGATCTCGCGGCGGGTGATCTGCTCCACCAGCTCGTCGACGAGATCGCCGGCCTTCGACAGCGCGCCCTCAAGCAGCGCCGCCTGCGCCACGGCGAGTAGCTGGCGCTGCGCCCGCTGGCGGCTCATCTCTTCCAGGCGCCCGGAGTCTGTGATGAACTCGCGGTGCTTTTCGATCGCGTCGGCCAGCTCGGCGGCGCCCTCATCCTTGTGAGCCACGGTCTTGATGATCGGCACGTCCCAGCCGGCCTGTCGCTGCAGGTCCGTGAAGATGTGCAGCTGTTTGAAGACGCTCTCCGCCTGGGGCAGGTCGGCCTTGTTGACGACGAGGATGTCGGCGATCTCCAGAATGCCGGCCTTGATCGCCTGCATGTCGTCGCCGGCGCCCGGAATGTTGACGACGACGGTCGTGTGAGCCGTGTCCGCGATCTCGACCTCGTCCTGACCCGCACCGACCGTTTCGACGATCACGACGTCCATACCGGCGGCGTCGAACACGGTAACGACGTCGGCGGTGGTGGCGGCGAGGCCTCCCAGCGCGCCCCGCGTCGCCATGCTGCGGATGAACACTCCCGGGTCGGTTGTCAGGTCTTGCATACGAATGCGATCGCCCAGGATGGCGCCGTGGCTGAACGGGCTCGTCGGGTCGACGGCGACGATGCCGACCGTCTTGCCGCGCTCGCGCAGCACGCGGACCAGCGCGCCAACCAGCGTGCTCTTGCCGGAGCCGGTCGGCCCCGTGACGCCGATGACGTGCGCGCGGCCACTCTTCGGGAAGAGTACACGCAGCGCCTCGCGCCCCTCGCTGCCACCGTTCTCGACCCAGGTTAGGACGCGCGTGAGCGCCCGCCTGTCGCCTTCGAGGAGGCGCTGGACGCGGTCGGAAACCACCTACGCAGCCGTTGCGCCGCTCTTCGAGGCGTTCTCAGCAACCCAGGCGACGATGTCATGGGTGGAGGCGCCGGGACCGAAGATGCCGTCGAAGCCGATCTTCTTCAGCTCTTCGCGGTCCTCGTCCGGGATGATGCCGCCGGCGAAGAGCATGACGTCGCCCATGTCGCGCTTCTTCAGCTCAGCGACGACGCGCGGAAACAGCTCCAGGTGGGCGCCGGAGAGGATCGACAGTCCGATCATGTCGGCGTCTTCCTGCAGCGCCGTCTCGGCGATCATCTCGGGCGTCTGCCTGATGCCCGTGTAAACCACCTCGTGGCCGGCGTCCCGCAGGGCCCTGGCGACCACTTTGGCGCCGCGGTCGTGCCCATCGAGGCCGGGCTTGGCGATGATGATCTTGAGCTTCGTTTCGTCAGTCATAGTCGGACGACCCTCCTGCTAGGCGATTATAGCGAAGATGTGCATAACCGCCAGCAGCCGCCGCCGACGAGTGACGCGAGTCACCTACGAGCGCTCGATGAGCTGGATCGAGACGCCGTGCGTGTGACCCCGGTTGATGCGGGCCACGCGCGCACCGGGCCAGATGCTCGGCTCGGGGTCGGACACCCGGACGTCGCGGCCGCGCAGGTGCTCGACGGCCGCCTCCAGGTCCTCGACCTCAACGCTGATCGAGAAGAGGCCCTCGCCGCGCTCCTGGAACTGCTCGTAGAAGCGCCCCTTCTCCGCGACCGGCTGCACAAGCTCCAGAAACGACTCGCCGATCGGCAGGCGCGAGACCTTGAAGCCGGCGCCCAGCGGCTGGTTGAGCGAGGCGTCCGCCTTGAGACCGACGTTGCGCTCCCACTGGGCAAGCGCGTCGTCGAGGTCGGCGGTGGCGATGACGACGTGGTCGAGCTTCTTCACGTTCATGCTAGCCACGGTACATCTCCATCGGCGTCGCCAGCTCGACCAGCACGCTGCGGCTGGCCTTTGGGTGCAGGAAGCAGATCATGCCAGCGATGCCTGGCCTCGACTTCTGATCGACGAGCTGGACGCCCTTTCCCTTTAGCGTCTCGAGGTCGCCGTCGACGTCGTCGGTCTGGAAGCAGATGTGGTGCAGACCCTCGCCCTTGCGCTCGAGGAACTTCGCCATGTTCGCTTCAGGGCTCGTCGGCTCCAGCAGTTCGATCTCACTTTCGCCGATCGTGAGGAGGGCCGCCCGCACGCCCTGGTCCTCAACGGTGGCCTCCTCGTGGACATGCAGTCCCAGCGTGTCGCGGTAGAACTTGAGCGCCTCGTCCAGGTCGTGGACGGCGATGCCGACGTGGTGGATCTTATCGATCATGCGTCTTCCCTCTTTCTCCACGCCTCAATCGTCTCGGCGTGTTCGTTGTCGTGTTCGATCCCGGCCTGGATTCCGCACTCTCCGTAGCGGCTCTCCGCCAGCGCCTCTTCCGGACAGTTGGCGACCGCCTCTATGACCATGGCTCGCGCGAACTCAAGGTCTTCGGCGGCCTGCGACAGCGGCAGGCCTCGCCGCAGATCCACGAACGTTCGGTTCACGACTTCAAGCTGGGCGTCGCTGAAGGGCGGGAACGCCGTCTGTCCGCCGCGGCTGATGCGCATGATCTCCATCGCGCGGAACTCGTGCCAGTGGCACATGTGGTTCAGGTGGTCCTTCACCGACCAATCGCCGATCGCCACCGCCGACACCTGCTCCTCGCTCAGCTCGCTGATCGCGGCCGACACGCGCTTGCCTGCCGCTTCCAGCTCGCTTCGGAGCTGCGCGCGGTCTGTCAACGCCCTCATATGCCCTCGCCCTGCCGCCAGGCACGAATGATCGGCGCGTGCTCAGCGTAATGGTTCGTTCCGGTCCCCGTGACGATTCGGTATGCCGAGCGCCCCTCCTCGAACTTCTCGTCCGGCACCAGGCGCGCCGCCTCGACGAAGAGTGCTTTGCTCGCCGCCAACTCGGCCACGACGGCCTCCGGGCTGGCGTTGCGCCAGGTCTCGACGAAGCGCGCGTTCCAGGCGTCGCTATCGCTGTAATCGACGCCCTCGGGCACTGGGCGCTCGCCACGAGCGATCCGCTCCAGCACGTCGTCCATCTCGTGATGCCAGCCGACGATGTGGCCGAGCATGTCACGCACGGACCACTCGCCCTGGAACGCCGTGACCAGCTGTTCGTGCGTTAGCCCCTCGATCGCGCTCTGGAGGTCAGCGTAGGACTTCTCGAGGTCTTCGAGCAGCGCATCAAGTAGGCTCACGGCACATCTCCCCTTCCCACTCAATCGACGTATGTGCGCACATTGTCAGGCACCATCTCCAGCAGCCGCCATTCGGACTCCATCGCACGCCAGTTCTGCAGCGCCGACGCCCTGTTGGGGTCGTCGAGGTCCCAGTAGCGCTGCGCGAGCTTCTCCGCCAGCTCGAACCCGCCCTCATCGCTGACAGCGACCGTCCCGTCGAACGCGACCCACTTCTCTTTCTCGTCGATGTGATTCGTGACAAGCACCGACGCTCTGGCGTCGTTGGCGAGCCTGCGGAGCTTCGGCGACCCGGCGTTGGTGAACATCCTCACGCTGCTGCCGTCCCAGTCGAACCAGACCGGGATAGCGATGGGCGAGCCGTCCCTGCGCAGCGTCGAGAGGATACCGTAGCGATTGACGGCGAGAAACGCGTCTCGGTCTGGGTCCGACATCTGGCCCATAGGGTTCCGGCGCCCTAGAACACCATGAACTCGCGCTGCACACCGAAGACGCCGCGCAGCACATCGCAGATTTCGCCGATCGTTATGTAACTTTCGACACACTCGATGAGGACCGGCATCAGGTTCGCGTCCGACTTCGCCGCCTCTTCGAGCTGCTTGAGCATCGCCTGCGCCCTGGCTTCGTCGCGCTCGGCGCGCACGCGAGTCAGGCGCTCCACCTGGCGGCGGACGACCTCTTCACGCACGCGCAGGATCTCAGGCCGCACTTCCTCCTCGGTGGTGAAGTCGTTGACGCCGACGATGATGCGATAGCCGTCGTCCACCGACCTCTGGTAGCGGTACGACGCCTCCTGGATTTCGCGCTGCTGGTAGCCGCCCTCGATCGCCCGCAGGGCGCCGCCCAGGTCTTCGATGCGGTCGATGTACTTCATCGCCTCCGCCTCGATGCGGTCCGTCATCGCCTCGATCTCATAGGAGCCGGCCAGCGGGTCGATGACGTCGGCGACGCCGCTCTCGTAGGCGATCACCTGCTGGGTGCGCAGCGCGATCTGCACCGACTTTTCCGTGGGCAGCGCCAGTGCTTCGTCCATCGAGTTCGTGTGCAGCGACTGCGTCCCGCCCAGGACAGCGGCCAGCGCCTGGATCGTCGTGCGCACGATGTTGTTTTCGGGCTGCTGGGCGGTGAGCGTTGAGCCGCCGGTCTGCGTGTGGAAGCGGAGCATCATGCTGCGCTCGTTCTTCGCGCCGAAGCGCTCCTTGGCCAGCCGCGCCCAGAGGCGTCGCGCCGCGCGGAACTTAGCGACTTCTTCAATCAGGTTCGAGAACGAGGCGAAGAAGAACGACAGCCGCGGCGCGAACTCGTCGAATTCGAGACCTGCCTGCATCGCCGCCTCGCAGTAAGCGATCGCGTCGGAGAAAGTGAAGGCGACCTCTTGCACGGCCGTGCAACCGGCCTCGCGCATGTGGTAGCCGCTGATGCTGATCGTGTTCCAGGCCGGCAAGTTGTCCTTGCACCAGCCGATAACGTCCGTGATCAGGCGCATCGATCCTTCTGGCGGGAAGATGTAGGTGCCACGGGCGATGTACTCCTTGAGGATGTCGTTTTGCGTCGTCCCCCCGATCTTCGAGAGGTCGGCGCCCTGCTTCTTGGCCAACGCCACGTAAAACGCCAGCAAAATTGGCCCCGTGGCGTTGATCGTCATCGAGGTCGTCACCTTCTCCAGCGAGATGTCCTTCATCAGAAGTTCCATGTCCGCCAGCGAGGCGATGGCGACGCCGACCTTGCCGACTTCGCCCTGCGCCATCTCGTGATCGGAGTCGTATCCGATCTGCGTCGGCAGGTCGAAGGCGACGGAGAGGCCGGTCTGCCCCTGCGAAAGGAGGTAGCGATAGCGCTCGTTCGACTCTTCGGCGTCGCCGAAGCCGGCGTACTGGCGCATCGTCCACAGCCGGCCACGGTACATCGTCGGCTGGACGCCGCGCGTGTAGGGGAACTCGCCAGGGAAGCCGAGTTGCTTTTCGTAGTCCCAGCCGTCGAGGTCCTGCGGCGCGTAGAGCGGGTCCACCTTCTCGCCGTCCGACGTCTCAAACGGGTATTCGCGCTCTGCCTTTTTGGCGGTGCTGCGGGCGTACGTGCCCTTCAGCCAGTTGTCTTTGCTGGAGCTTCCGTCGGCCTCGGTCACGTCGTACCTCTCCTCCTCGCTGCGCGTCCGGCCCCTCATACGAGTCTCTCGGTCCGGGTACCGGCGCAAATTACTGTATAATCCGCCGCTTCGGGGTGTCAACGGGCGAGTGTTCCAGCTAACCTTTAGGCCGGATATACTGCCCACGTATGGCCGCCGGCGACCGCAAGCCCGACCGCAACAACAGGTCTCGTCTGTGACACGCAACGGCAAGGCCGGCGGGCGCCACGCTCGCGAGTGGTTTCTACTCGCCGGGGCCTTCCTCGTCACCCTGCCAGCACCCGTCCTCCGCCTGGCCGACGTCACCGGCGCTTTCCACCTGGACGTCCCCGTCTACGTCGAGGCGTTCATCTTCGGCATCGCTATCTTTGCCGCTGCCACACTGCTGACGTGGGCGGCAGAGGTCGCCGAGACCGAGGTGTCGGCCGGGCTCGCGCTGGTCGTCCTGGCGCTGATCGCCGTGCTCCCGGAGTACGCCGTCGACCTCGTCTTCGCGATCCGCGCGCCCCATGTCCTGGAGTGCAAAGACATCGTGGAACTCCTCCCCCTGGGCTGTGAGGACCCGCACCCGAGGAACCTGGCGATCGCCAACATGACGGGCGGCAACCGGCTTCTCGTCGGCCTCGCCTGGCCCGCCATCTTCCTCATCTTCTACATGCGCACGAAGATATCGTCCATGCCCGTGCAGAAGACCAACGCGATCGGCATCCTCTTCCTCGGCGCAGCCACCCTTTACAGCTTCTCCATCCCGCTCCGCGGACATCTCAGCCTCATCGACACAGCGATCATGTTCAGCCTCTTCGGCGCCTACCTCTTCGTCGCCTCGCGGTCGCCGCCCAGCCACGATCGCGAGTTCGTGGGTCCGGCGGCGGCAAATCACCTCCCGAACGTACGCTTGGTGGCTCGACCAAGCTTCGCCGCCGCTAGCCCAGTCGATATCTGCGACATCGAGCCAGCTTAGATGCACGGCTTCTGGGTGATTGTTGGCAAACGAATCGAACTCGGCCACCGAGTGTAATCTGTGCGCTTCTTCCGGTGTTCGTTCACGGTTGAACGGCGTGAGATAGGCCAGCCGAACCTCGTAGCCCGCGTACTTTTCTTCGAGGCCTTCCTGATATGCCCCAAGTTGCCCGGCCTTGGCTGAAGCATCTTCAGTCTTGACCTCAATGCCAAGGCAGCGAGAGTTTGCTTCATCAATGATCGTGACGTCGACGCGCATTGTGCCGATGACGTCCTCCGCTTTGACCGTAGCAATGGCTGGAGGTGGCCAAGAGGGGTCGTTTGCAACTGCAATGTTCCAGAAACTATCGAACAGCATCTGGTCTTTGGTCAGACTCTCACGGAGCGCGTCCGTAAGGAACATCGAGTGAAATGGCTCGACGCGCCTCGTTGTGCGGCCAATTACGGCGAAGATGTTCATGTAACCTATCTCACGGCTCTTGGTGACGTTCCGACGCGTCAGGTTGCCGCTCCCCCTTACTCCTCCTGCCCGCGCTGGGCCCAGTCGGCGTTTTCGAACATGTTCAGGCCGGGGTCTGCGATTACGCCGTTGACGTAGTTGGGCGGTTGCGACCGTATGAAGTCCTCGTCCAGCTCTATGCCCCAGCCCGGCGCGGTGGGGACGGGGAAGTAGCCGTCAACTACCTCGGGGTAGCCTTTTCCGGCCTTCTTTACGTGCGGGTCGGCGAAGTCGTTGAAGTGCTCCAGCACCTTCGCGTTACGCAGCGTCAGGCAGAGGTGGAGCGCGGCCATGGTGGACACGATTCCCCCGACGTTGTGCGGGGCGACCATGATGGAGTAGCTCTCCGCCGTTGATGCGATCTTCTTGGCTTCGAGCAGCCCCCCTGTCTGAGTGATGTCCGGCTGCACGATGTCGACTGCGCCGCTGGCCCAGATTTCTCTGAACTCGGGCGCGCCGTAGAGCCGCTCTCCCGTGGCTATGGGCAGGTTGGTGTGCTGTCGCACTGACTGTAGCGCCGGGATGTCTCCGGGCCGGGTCGGCTCCTCTATCCAGCCGATGTTGAATTCCTCAATCGCCCTGGCTATCTCGCGGGCCTGGTGGGGAGCGAAGCGGCCGTGCATCTCGATCATGATCTGCGCCCGCATTCCGGTAACCGAGGCGACCGCCTCTATCAGGTCGAGCGATCTGTAGAACTCGTCGCGCTCAAGCTCCAGGTCGCCATTCCCAAACGGATCGAACTTCATACCGCGGTAGCCGCGCTCGACGACCGTCTGCGCCGCGGCGGCGAACTGCTCCGGCGAACGCTCCACGGTGTACCAGCCGTTCGCATACGCCGGGATCCGGTCCTGGACCTGGCCCCCAAGCAGGCGGTATACGGGCTCTCCCGCCGCCTTTCCGATGATGTCCCAGCATGCGAGTTCGACGAGCGCCAGGCCGGTGTAGACCACTTCTCCGGGCTTACCGAAGTCGAGCAGCGTCATGCGCCGGTACAACGCTTCAATGTTGTGTGGGTCATGCCCGATGAAGTGGCGTTGGACGTCTTTCAGGTACTCGATGACCGTGTGGGTCTTCCCCAGTACCCTGGCTTCGCCTACGCCTTCGATGCCCTCGTCTGTTTCGAGGATGAGGTATGTGAGGTTGCGCCAGGGTGTGCCCAGCACGAGCGTTCTGAATCCTGTGATTTTCATTTATGCCTCTGGTATGCCTCTGGGCCTCTGGAACCAGCCCGTCATCCTGATCTTGTCGGGTCGTCGTTGGGGGATTTCGTTGTGGCGGAAATTCTGTCACAAACGGAAAGGACCCGCCGAAGCGGGCCCTCAACCGCAGGTTTTTTCCTGGCTACTTATTCGAGAAGCGCATCTCGAAGTGCGTTTTTACGTCCAGAAGCACGGTATTGCCATCGGCATTCTCTCGCTGGGCGCGCTGGAGGGCAGGGACGAGGGCGTCCGGGGTGTCGACCTCGATGCCAATGGCGCCCATGCCCTCGGCGATTTTGGCGTAGTTGCCGGTCATGGACGACGTTCCGAACACCTCCAGCGCAGTTGGCAGGGCCCGGTCGTAGCCGCCCATTCCACCGTTGTTCAGGACGACGGTCGTGATCGGGAGGTTCGCCCTTACAGATGTCTCGATGTCGAGCCCGGACATGCCGAAGGCGCCATCGCCCATGAAGTTGAGGCAGAACTTGTCCGGTTTGGCCATCTTGGAGCCAATCATCAGGG
>JADFKG010000145.1 GCA_022565075.1 Chloroflexota bacterium
GAGCCCGCGGAGTCGCGTCGCGAGATCGCCCTGCAGCTGGGCGCGGACCACGCCATCGATCCGGCACAGCCCGCCTCGCTCAAGGTCAGAGAGCTGACCGGCGGCATGGGCGCAGACCTCTCGATCGAGGCCGTAGGCATCCCGGCGACGATGGACGACGCGCTGGCCGCCACCCGTAGGGCCGGCCGCATCGTCATCGCCGGCTCGTTCGATCTGCCTTACACGATCGGACTGCTCAACCTGATAGTGCAGGAGCAGTCGATCATCGCCACCTTCGGCTACGTCGACGAGTTCGCCGAGGCGCGCGACCTCATCTGCTCAGGGGAGGTCGACGTCTCGCCGCTCATCTCCCGCACGGTCGCCCTGGACGACCTGCCGCAGACGTTCGCGGACATGACGCGCAGCCGCGACGACTACCAGAAGGTGCTCGTACGGCCTCAGGCGCCGGGCAACGGCTAGCCGGGCCGAGATTCGATCGCCAGCTGTGCGAGGCTGGCGAAGCGGCTGCGATAGACGACGACCCGGGGCGGGGGCGTCCGCTCTTCGCGGCTCGCTCGGGGCGCCTGAACCTTCAAGCGACCGGCTTCAGCCTGAAGCTCCTGCAGCTTGTATCCGACCATCTCTTCGCTCACGAATGAGAGCATCTGATCCTCCTTCCCGGACTCTCGTTACCTGCCATCATCTATTCCAACGACGCCAGGTCGGTTATCGGTACGCTAACAACGGGTGGAGTTCTGGTCTGGATCGCCGTGCTACAATCGGCCCGCCTGCTGGCAGGCACGGTACGAACTCGCAGGAGGGCGCCCCAATGGTCACTGAGCAAGTATTCGGCGATGTCAGGCCGGAAGACGACTACACCCATCCTCTCGGCCCCGAAGAGAACTTCAACGAGAGCATGTACTTCAACTTCTTCGACAACCGCCTGCGTCGTGGCGGCTTCCTGCGCATCGGCAACCGCGCCAACGAAGGGTACGCCGAAGTCACGCTCTCCCTCTTCGAGCCCGACGGCAGCGTCCTCTTCAACTACAAGCGCCCCGAGATCGCGAACAACGAGGCCCTCGACGCCGGCGGCATGCGCTTCGAGACGCTCGAGCCCCTGGTCCGCCACCGCACGACGTACGACGGCTCCGCCGTCTTCCTGGCCAGGCCAGAGGAGATGTCGGACCCCGGCAAGGCCTTCCGCGAGAACCCGCACAAGAAGGTGCAGATCGACCTCACGCACGAGGGCGTCGCGCCGGTCTTCGGTTCACGGGGCAGCGACGCGCCGCACGAGAACGAAGCGGAGGGCTTCGGTCGCGCGCACTACGAGCAGCACATGCGCGTTACCGGCAGCCTGACGATCGACGGCGAGACGTCCGAGATCGACGGCTACGGCCTGCGAGACCACTCCTGGGGCCCGCGCTACTGGCAGAACATCCTCTCCTACCGCTGGCTCAACTGCTCCTTCGGGCCGGCGCTCAACATCATGGTCTCCGAGATCAACCGCACGAAGACCGACCGCACCGAGTGGGGCGTCGTCATCCGCGACGGCGTCGTCTCGCGCATTACCGGCGTCAGCATCGAGACGCAGTTCGACGCCGACGAGCCGTTCCACCGGGCGATGCGCGCGGACGTCACGCTGGAAGACGGGGAGAAAGTCGTGGTCGAGGGCAAGGTCGTCGGCTTCATCCCGCTGCGCAACCGCCGCCAGGGCCACGTCACCCACATCGGCGAGGCGATGACCGAGTACACCTGCCTGGGCCACACCGGCCTCGGCATCTCCGAATACCTCGACCAGATCCAGTAGACCTTGCCGCGCAAGACCGCAACTCCGGACGAAGTCGGCGCGAAGCTGACGGCCTTCCTCAAGCGCTCCCACAACGCCAAGTCCGTCCGCGTCGACGACGTTCGCCTCCTCACAGGCGGCGCCTCCCGTCAGACGTGGTCGTTCGACGCCACGATCGAGCATGCCGACGGCCGCAGCGAAACGCTGGCGCTGATCGCCCGCGCGGACCAGCGCCAGACCGTCGGCATGATGACGCGCGATGCAGAATACCGCCTCCTCGAAGCCGCTCACGCCGAGGGCGTCCCCGTCCCGCGCGTCCACCTCATGGGCGACGATTCGCTCGGCGCGCCGTTCTTCTTGATGGAGCGCGTCGACGGCGAAACGATAGCCCGCCGCATCCTCCGCGACGACGAGTACGAGGGCGCCCGGCAGAAGATGACAGCGCAGCTGGGCGAGATCCTGGCCGCAGTGCATCGCGTCTCGATCGAGCGGCACGGCCTCGCGAACGACCTGGCGGGACCGCTCGCAGGCAAGTCGCCCGCAGAGAGCGAGCTTCAGCGCATCGAAGGGACGTTTCGCTCGATCGCGCCCGAACCGCACCCGGCTTTCGAGCTGGCGATCCGCTGGCTCAAGGCGCGCCGGCCGGCGTCCGGCGAGCCGACGCTCGTGCACGGCGACTACCGCCTGGGCAACCTCATCATCGGCCCGGAAGGTGTGCGCTCGGTGCTGGACTGGGAGCTGGCGCACGTGGGCGACCCGATGGAGGACCTGGCCTGGCTCTGCGTGCGCTCCTGGCGCTTCGGGAACGACCAGCTCCCCGTCGCCGGCGTCGGCCAGCGGGAAGATCTCTTCCGCGCGTACGAGGCCGCCGGCGGGCGGCAGGTCGACGCGGCAGCCGTCCACTGGTGGGAGGTCTTCGGCAACCTGCGCTGGGGCGTCTTCTGCATCATGCAGGCGCGCGCCTACCTGGACGGCCTCTCGAAGTCCGTCGAACTAGCGACCATCGGGCGCCGCACAGCCGAGACCGAGTGGGAGCTGCTGAACCTGATGGAGAGCGCCTGATGCAAGACCGACCCTCCTATGACGAACTCCTCGCCGCCGTCGAGCACTTCCTCGACACCGAAATCGTGCCCAACGTGCCCGGCTCCCGCGGCTTTCACGCCCGCGTCGCGGCCAACGCCATCCGTATCGTCCGCCGCGAACTGAGCGGCGAGGAAGAACACCTAGCCGCCGAGTGGTCCGGTCTGGACGCCATCCTTGGCCCGGCCGAACGCCCCGCCGGCCGCGAGGAGCTGCGCTCGGCACTCCGAGAGCGGAACGAGGTGCTCAGCGCGCTCATCCGCGGCGGGGACGCAGATGACGGCGAGACGGCACGCAAGGTGTTCGAGCACGTGCAGCGTACCGTCCGGGACAAGCTGACCGTGAGCGATCCGGCGCTGCTCGAGCGCTCGTAGACCGGGAACGCTCGACCGTTAGCGAGGAGGCACGTACCCTTGATCAAACGCGCCTAGCGCACCCAATCAAGGAGGAACCAGATGACATATCGACGTTCGCAGGCCCGGCGCCTGCTCATTCTCATGCTCAGCGCCATCGCCCTGCTCGGACTCGTGGCCACCGCCTGCACCAGCGACGATGACGGAGGCGACGACGGCGGCAGCGGTGATCCGATCGCCACGACGGGCGACGATGGCGACGGCGGCAATGGCGAGGCGACGGCGACTCGCTGGCAAACCTGGCGGCCTTCGGCGGCGACTACGACTCGTTCACCGGTAAGGTCACGTACGACACCACCAACTTCCTCAGCGACGGCAGCGGCCTCTCCAGCATGACCATCTACCAGAAGGACGGTTCGTCCCGCTTCGACCTATCAAGCGCAGACGGCGAAATCATCTTCATCAGCGCGCCGGACGCTACTTACTTGTGCACTGAGAACCAGTGCCTCAAGTACTCAGCCGACGACGAGACTGCCAGCGCCAGCGTGGACGCCTTCTCAGGGATCTTCAGCGCCGATGCGATCACTGCCGGCATCGATGAAATCCCAGATGGCGTGGACTTCGACGTAACCAGCGAGACGATCGCCGGCGTTGACGCAACCTGCTTCCGATACTCCGGCGACCTTGACCCGACCCAGGCCGGCGACGAAAGCGGAGAGTTCTGCTTCTCGGACGGCGGCCTGCTGCTTCGCCTGGCTTTCGAAGGCGCCGACGAATCAATCAGCTTCGAAGCGACATCGGCGAGCGAAGATGTCTCCGACTCGGACTTCGATCCGCCGTTCCCGGTGACCGACCTGAGCGACCTCTTGCAGCCGTAGACAAAACGGTAGTGCACGAAAAGGAGCCCATCCGCCGGGCGGACGGGCTCCTTTTTCTTGCCGCGCCGGAAGCTGTGGGGTGCCAAAATGTCATCCGTATCTGGAAGGGTCGAGATCGTTTCAAGGAAGAGCCAAATGTCCTGCCAGTGCTCTAGGACGGATTCGTCGTACGGAGTCGAGGCGGGGCGGTCTTCTCCCTATGTCACCAGTGCGCTAGGAGCACCGGACCTGAGATACGGAATCCTAACGACACGGATCAAGAATTCTTCGATCGATTGCCCGAGCTACTGACACGGATGACATTTTGGCGCCCCACAGCCGTGACGTTGGCTAACATATCGTTCTTGGTGATCGGTCCAAGCGGCTCGTGCAGCGACCTAACGATCGCGGTGATAACGCTGAGCGACCCGACGGGCACGCTTGAGCTGCATCCGACAGTGGTACACGGAAGGATATGCGCCGGATAGTACTGTGGGTGTCATCCTACGCTGCGGAGAAGGCGGCCCAGGCCCACGCTTCGTTCAGTCCCGGTGATCGGCTCGCGATGCACCCGGCAGCGTAACTTTAAGCTCCGCCGGCAAGCCAATCGGCGACTCGCCGAATATGCCGCGGGCGGATGAAACGACGATGTCGTTGGCGTCGGCGAGTTCTCGTAGTGACTGGCAGGCGTCCCGATACCGCATTACGCCCAACTGAACTAAGACGAGTGCAATGTCAAGGAGGCCCTCGTCCAAGAGTCGCTGGGCTTCTCCGGACGAATCCGCTCCCTCGATGCCTTCAGCCAGCCCTTCTAAGCACTTCTCTAACTCCATTCCAGCCGAGAGCAACTCGTCGAAATCGTCTTCTGCCGTTGAAGGTGGATTCAGAGTTTGCAGCTCATCAACTAACAGCGCGAAAAGGACTACGAACTCACCGAAAAAGTCCCTGTTCT
>JADFKG010000146.1 GCA_022565075.1 Chloroflexota bacterium
CGCATCGCTTCTACGAGCGGCTGGGCTTCGTTCAGACGCACGAGGCGTTCCGGATCGACCTCCAGGCACTCGGCGGTCGGTGCCAGGCTGAAGCCTGGCCTTCGGGAGTTGGCGGAGGGGAGCGTGCGATAATTGGCGCGCTATGCCACCCAAGGCCCGCGGCAAGGACCCGCTCAACATGTTCGCGGAGGCGGCGCGTGAGCGGGCAGAGGTACACGCACCGTTGGCGGCACGGATGCGGCCGCGCACGCTCGAGGAGTTCGTCGGGCAGGAGGGGATCGTCGGCGAGGGCAAGGCGCTGCGCCGGGCGATCGAGGAGGACCGGGTGCCTTCGCTCGTCTTCTGGGGGCCGCCGGGCACCGGGAAGACGACGCTGGCACGGATCATCGCCTCGCTGACGCAATCGCACTTCGAGCCGATCTCGGCGGTGTCGGCGGGCGTCGCGGACCTGCGGCGCATCGTGGGCGAGGCGCGCGACCGCCTGGGCGAGACGGGCCAGCGGACGATCCTCTTCATCGACGAGATCCACCGCTTCAACAAGTCGCAGCAGGATACGGTGTTGCCGCACGTCGAGGACGGAATCGTGACGATGATCGGCGCGACGACGGAGAACCCATCGTTCGAGGTGATCTCGGCGCTTCTGTCGCGGGCGCGGGTGTTCCGTCTGGAGGCGCTGGAACCGGGGCAGATCGAGGAGCTGCTGAGGCGGGCGCTGGCGGACGAAGAGCGCGGAATCGCCTCGATGAGAGTGGCGGTGGAGGACAAGACGCTGGCGACGCTGGCCGGCGTCTCGGGCGGCGACGCTCGCATCGCGCTGAACGCTCTGGAGCTGGCGGCGCAGACGGCGACCCCGGACGCGAAGGGCGTGCGGAAGGTGACGCTGGAGCACATCGAGGAGGCGCTGCAGCACAGGGCGGCGCTGTACGACCGCGCCGGCGACTGGCACTACGACATCATCTCGGCGTTCATCAAGTCGCTGCGGGGGTCGGACCCGGACGCGGCGCTGTACTGGCTGGCGCGGATTCTGGAGGGCGGCGAGGACCCGTTGTTCGTGGCGCGGCGGCTGGTGATCCTGGCGTCGGAGGACGTTGGGCTGGCCGACCCGGCGGCGCTGCAGGTGGCGGTGGCGGCGCAGCAGGCGGTGCACTTCATCGGCATGCCGGAGGGGTTCTTCCCGCTGGCGGAGGCGACGATCTACCTGGCGGCGGCGCCGAAGTCGAACTCGGTGGGCACGGCGTACGGGCGGGCGCTGCAGGACGCGCAGGCGACGCTATCGGAGCCAGTGCCGCTGCACCTGCGCAACGCGGTGACGCCGCTGATGAAGGGGATGGGCTACGGCGCGGACTACCAGTACGACCACGACGCCGAGGACCACTACAGCGGGCAGGAGCACCTGCCGGAGTCGCTGGCGGGGCACCGCTACTACACGCCGACGGGACAGGGCGCGGAGGCGCGGATCAAGGAGTGGCTGGAGAAGCTGCGGAAGCGGGACAAGAGCTAGCGAGAAGCCGCCGCGCCCGCCTTTTCGCGTGACGCGGCCCGAAGGTTGCTGAGGACGGTGCGCAGGGTGACGCCGCGGATGGTCGGGTGCTTGAACGGGCCTTCGAGGTTTACACGATAGCGGTTGCAGCGGCCGTCCTTGCGGGCGTGGATCATGCCCGCGCGGCGCAGGTCGCCTACGTGGGCCCAGACGGCGCGCTGAGTGAGTCCCATGCTGGCGGCGATGTCCTGGACGGTGGAATCGGGGTTGAGGGCGATGTGGAGAAGGACCAAGCCTTGCCGGGACCAGAGGTCCCAGGCCTTATCGCCGTTCTTCTTCAACCGCTCTCCCCGAGCCCCAGCGAAAGCCCCCTCAAAAGGAAAAGCGCGCCGAGCTTGCTCGATCATCCGGGGGTGCGGCGATGAGATCCCGTGCGCGCAATATCATCCTAAATCGCCGAGGCGGATCACACGGTTAAGGATCAGTTATTTATGCGTTAAATGTGGGTTAGTCGAAACTGTGACGCCAAGCGCTGGCGGTGCGCCTCAGGCTGCGCTATGTTCGCGGTGAGATGCCGTTTCTCGGCAGGCACCCGGACTGGACCGGACGGAAGGCGACAGCGTGAGCCTGGGCCCGGGCAGCCGCTCGCTGCCAGAGGCGGCAGCGCCGACGGCGGCAGCAGGGCGGCTGCCACGAGTCGTCGAGCCGATGATGCCGGCGGTCGCGCCGGAGCCGTTCGACTCGCCGGCGCACATCTTCGAGGTGATCTGGGACGGCCTGCGGGCGATCGTCTTCGTCGAGGGCGGCGAGGTGCGCGTGCAGGACCGGTTCGGCCGCGACGTGACGCACCGCTTTCCGGAGCTGGCCACGATCGCCGGGCGCGTGAAGGGAACGGCGCTGGCGCTCGACGGCGTGATCGTGGCGCTGGACCGGAACGGCCGCCCAGACCTGGGACGGCTGGCGCCGCGGCTGGCGGTGGACGACCCCGCCCTGGCGCGGGAGATGGCGGACGAGACGCCGGCGACGTTCGAGGCGTTCGATCTGCTGTACCGCGAAGGTCAGCCGGTAACAGGGTGGACGCTGCGCCGCCGCAAGGAGATGCTGCGCTCGCTGGTGCGGCCCTCGGCGGCGATCGTCGTACCGGACTGGGTGACGCGGGACGGCGTGGCGTTCTTCGAGGCGGCACGCGAGCATGAGCTGGAGGGGATCGTCGCGAAGGAGCTGGACAGCCGCTACCTGGCGGGGCGACGGAGCCGGTCGTGGCTTGCCGTAAAGGTGCACCAGCGGGACGAGTTCGTGATCGCCGGCTATACGTTCGGCGGGCGATGGGACCCGCGCAAGCCATCGCGGCCAGCGCGCGAGCCGCTGCACTCGCTGGTGCTGGGCGCCTACGACAGTAAAGAGCAACTGCACTACGTCGGCGAGGCGACGGGCGGCTTCACGCGCGAGGCGGCGGCCGACCTGGCAGCGCAGGTGGAGCCCCTGGCGGCGCGGGAGTGCCCGCTGGTGGAGGAGCCGCCGCTGGAGAGGCTCGTGTTCTGGTGCCGGCCGGAGGTCTGCGCGACCGTGCGCTTCGGCGGCTGGACGGCGGAGCAGACTCTGAGCTTTCCGGTGTTCGAGGCAGCGCGCCCGGACGTGCCGGCGGTCAGCTGCGTGCTGCCTAGCGCCGCGAGCTAAGCGCGTTTTCGGCTAGCGCGATCGACCGCGATCAGTCTTCCGGATCGCCGGCGGCCTCGATCATCGCGCCGAGGTTGTGCTTCTCATCGAGGATGTTGGCCCAGAGGTCACCGACTTCGGCGACCCGGCTGGGCGCGTTGAGGATCGTGAAGTCGGTCGGATAGACGTCGCGAAGCTCTTCCCAGCGCAGGGGCATGGAGACGCCGGCCCAGGGCAGCGGGCGCGGCGAGTAGATCGAGGCCAGCGTCTTGCCCCTGGTGTTCTGGTTGTGGTCGAAGAAGATCTTGCCCTTCCGCTTCACGGTGGACCACTCCATCGTTATGTCGCGTGGGTGCGCACGCAGGAGGAACTTGCCGATCGTCTCGGCGGCGGTGTAGAGCTTGACGGGGATGCTGACCATCCCGAAGCTGATGACGCCGTTCCAGATCGATCTAGGCATAACGGATCTCCCTCGCGCTCGGCCGACCAGGCGATTGGCCGAGCATTAGGTATGTTACCGCAGGATTAGACGCACGAAAACACGACTCGTTATCTACGTTCTCCCGGAAACGCCATACCGGAGTGAGTGCGGTGGTATGTTCCAGGCGTAATGCGTAAGGGCGCAAGACTCGAGACGGCGAAGCACGGAGACCTGCCCTGGCGCATCGGCGAGGTGGCCCCCGATTTCAAGCTGATCGACGCCTGGGCGCTCCCCGCCGGGGGGACTCTCGACGAATTCGCCGACCTGATCGAGATTTTCGCGACCCTCGATCCTTCGGCGGACGATGGCTCGCGACCGACGAAAGCGTTGTTCGCCCTGCGGGAATGGCTCGGTCAGCGTCTGGGCTGGGACGAGAAGACCAACACTCTGCCGATCCCGGGCTGCGACGAGACCTCGTTACGTGAGCGGTTGCCAGCCGATCTTCAGGGCGTGCAGGGCCAGGCCCTCGCCAGCACGAGCCTCAGCCCCGTCTATCGGACGCCGACCGAGTGGGCAGCGGAGATCTCGAACGGCACGGTGCACGCGATCATCCACCTCGGCTGGGTCAGGCGGAAGGACGGCTCCTACCGCGGGCAGATGGGCATCTACGTCAAGCCGCGCGGACGGCTCGGGCCGTTGTACATGGCGTTGATCGCGCCGTTCCGCCACTACATCGTCTATCCCGCTCTGATGCGCAGGATCGGCCGCGCCTGGAAGGCTCGCGCCTAGAAGCGCGCCTGCCACACGCTATGATTGCCGACGAAAGGAGCGCGATATGAAGCGGGACGAAGCGTGGGAGATCCTCTGCGAGTACACGAAGGGCGAGCGGTTGCGCAAGCACGGTATGGCGGTGGAGGCGGCGATGCGCGCCTACGCCGGTAAGTACGGCGAGGACGAGGAGACCTGGGGCTGCGTAGGCCTGCTCCACGACTTCGACTTCGAGATGCACCCGACCGAAGACGAGCACCCGTCGAAGGGAGCGCCGATCCTGCGGGAGAAGGGCGTGCCGGAGGAGATCGTGCACGCGGTGCTGTGCCACGCTTCGTACCTGGACAGGCTGGGCGTGGAGCGCGAGAACATGATGGACCGGGCGATCTTCGCGGTCGACGAGCTGGCGGGGTTCGTGATCGCGGTGGCGCTGGTGCGGCCCAACAAGAGCATCCACGAAGTCGCGGTGAAGTCGGTCAAGAAGAAGATGAAGGACAAGGGGTTCGCGCGCACCGTGCGCCGGGAGGACATCACGAACGGCGCGGAGGTGCTGGGCGTGGAGCTGGACGAGCACATCCAG
>JADFKG010000147.1 GCA_022565075.1 Chloroflexota bacterium
TCATCTGGAAGATCACGCAGAACTTCGACGACTTCATCGAATGAGGTTGCCCCCCCCCCGCACGCGATCCGCAACAGGCTATGAGGCGAGCCTTGGCGCCGCAGCGGGCGCCTGGCCTGGAGCGCTCATGAGAAGTAAGTACGAATATACCGAGCATCAGCCATGGCGCAGCAGTCCCCAGCGCGCACACTAAACGCAGTCTTGGACACGCAGCAGAGATAGGAGGCACAGAGAATGCAGCAAAGTTTGTCAGGCTGGGTCACGTTCGCCGCCATAATCGTGGTTATCGCCGGCATGTTCAACCTGCTCAGCGGGATCGCCGCTATCACGGAGAACGACCAGGTCAAAGCGCTGAACCAGGTGCTCTACGGCATCGATATCGAGGCCTGGGGCTGGTTCTGGGCGGTCATAGGCGTCGCCCAGCTAATCACGGCGATCCTCCTCTTCGCCCGCAACCCGACCGGCGCCATGCTGGCGATCCTGGGGGCGACGATCAGCGCCACATTTACGATCTTCCTTATCTTCGTCGCGCCGCTATGGGCGATCACCGTCGTAGCGCTCAACATCGGCATCATCTGGGCCATCACGGCGAACATCGAGGACTTCGAAGCCGACCGCACCTAGTCCGCCTCGGCCGACAGGCTTCTGTACCCTGCGCAGGAGCTGGGCAACAGTCCGTTGCGCAGCTCCTGCTTTGGCCCTCATCCCCAGCCTCTCAGTCACACCCACATCTGGCCTCGCTCCCGTCTGCTACACTTGTTCGTACCTGAATTCAAGCAGTGGAGAGGCGATAGCGAGCAATGCCCTGCGATAACCACCGCCGGCTGGCGATCCCCGTCCAGCCGGCGCCCAAACAGGCTCCGGAAGAGCGCATCAAGAACTGGGACGAGGCGTTCCTCGGCTACACGCTGGAGACCGCCGTCGTCGAAGCCGAGCGCTGCATCCACTGCCCGACCGCCCCCTGCCAGGAGGCCTGCCCCACCGACAACGACATCCCCCGCGCCCTCCTGCTGCTCGAGGAGGACGACATCGACGGCGCCGCCGCCGTCTTCCGCGAGACCAGCGTGCTGCCCGACATGTGCGGCCGCCTTTGCCCGCAAGAGGTGCTCTGCGAGGGTGCCTGCGTCGTCGGCTTCGCCATCCGCCCCGAGCCCTACGGCAAGCAGCCTCCCGTCGCCATCGGCAAGCTCGAATCGTTCATCGCCGACTGGCAGCGCCGCAACGACGGTGTGCCGCTGCCGGAGGTGGCCGCCGCCACCGGACGCAGAGTCGCCGTCATCGGCTCCGGCCCGGCCGGCATCGCCGTCGCTGAGGACCTGACCAAGAAGGGCCACAAAGTCACGGTCTACGAGTCGTGGCCCGTCCCCGGCGGCGTCCTCCTCTACGGCATCCCCAACTTCAAGATGCGCAAGGAGATCCTCGACTACAAGATCGAGTGGCTCGAGAAGCTGGGCGTCGAGTTCCAGAACAACACCAGGGTCGGCGAGGACGTGACGGTCGACTCGCTGTTCGAGGCCGGCACCGACGCCGTCTTCCTCGGCACCGGCGCCCCCGTCGGCGGCCAGATGCGCATCGACGGCGAGGAGCTGGACAACGTCTACCAGGCGACAGAGTTCCTCGTCCGCGGCAACCTCGAGCCGGATCAGCTGCCAGAGGCGATGCGCCAGCCGCTGGACGTCGCCGGCAAGCGCGTCCTCGTCGTCGGCGGCGGCGACACCTCGATGGACTGCGTGCGCACGGCGATCCGCCTCGGCTCGCCGGCGGTCACCTGCATGTACCGCCGCACCGAGGCCGAGCAGAAAGGCCGTGAAGAGGAGCGCCAGAACGCCCGCGAAGAAGGCACCGTGTTCCAGTACCTGACGGTGCCGCACCAGTTCACGGGCGACGGCAACGGCCGCGTCACGAAGGCCCAGTGCCGGCGCATGCAGCTGGGCGCACCCGACGAGTCCGGCCGCAGACGCCCGGAGCCGATCGCCGGCTCGGAGTTCACGCTGGACGTCGACATCGTCGTCCTGGCCATCGGCTACGAGCCCGACGACTTGCTCGAGAAGACGACGCCCGGCCTGCGCACGACCAACTGGAAGACGGTCCGCGTGGACGAGGAGTTCCAGACCACGCGCGTCGGCGTCTTCGCCGGCGGCGACAACGTCAACGGCGCCGACCTCGTCGTCACGGCGATGGCCGACGGCCAACGCGCCGCCATCGCCATCGACAACTACCTGCAGACGCTGAGTTAGACAGGAGACACGGCCGCGGATCACCTGTCCCTTGTTCCATGTCACCTTCACCATGACCAGCTACCGCGAACCGCGGCTCGAACACCTCTACGACATGCACATCGACCTGGAAGCGCCCCAGGTCATCGGCGCCGCGCCCGCCGGCCACCGGCAGATCTTCATCGTCAAAGGCGGCACCGTCACCGGGCCTCGCCTCAAGGGAACGGTCCTTCCCGGCGGCGGCGACTGGGCGCTGATGCGCACGGACGGCGCCGTCCAGCTCGACGTGCGCGCCACGCTGGAGACCGACGACGGAGCGCTCATCTACACCACCTACAGCGGCCTCATCATCCTCTCGCCGGACGTCCTCGGACGCATCACCGGCGGCGAGGACGTGCCGCTCGCCGAGTACTACTTCTACACGAACCCGATGTTCCAGACCGCCGCCGAGAGCTACGCCTGGCTCAACCAGACGATCGCTATCGGCCGCGGCAAGGTGATCGCGGGCGCCGTCGAGTACCGCGTCTGGGCCGTCTCCGACCCGGCCTGAACACCCGCTGGACAGCACCGCCAGCGTCTGCCATCCTAAGCTCGCCCCGCAAATGCGCTACCGAACGCCGCTCCTCGCCCTGCTCGTCCTCCTCCCCGCGTCGCTGGCGTTCGCCTGCACTTCCAGCGGAGACGACGAAGGCGCGAATCCCACACAGGGGGCGAGCCTCGAGGGCGACACGATCACCGTCTCGAGCACGGGCGACGGCATCATCGGCTCCTTCGTCACAGACGGCGTCTTCGGCGTCCGCGTCGTCGGCAACGACGTCACGGTCGACAACTCGCGCCTCATCGTCTACCAGCTGACGCCGCAGGGCAACGGCTTCCGGACATCGATCGTCACCGGCAGCGGCCCCAAAGCGATCGCCGAAGGCGTCACGCAGCGCCCGGGCCCGATCCTCGACCTCACGTTCGACATCGGCCAGGGCGAGTACTACGTGCTCCTGAAGACGGACTCAGACAGCGTCTGGACGATGACCGTCACGGGCGTCTCCGGCCTGCCCTAGGCGGGCAGGTTCATGCCGGGCATCTGCAGCGGCTGCGACGGCCGCATCATGATCTCGTTGACGTGCGCCGACTCCGGCATCGTCACCGCGAAAAGCACCGCCTGCGCAATGTCCTCCGGGCTCATCACGAACGCCTTCCCCATCGTCGCCACGCGGTCCAGCATCTCCTGAGGCAGGTGCTCACCCGGCTTGATGCCGGCCTCTTCCGGATCGACGCCCAGCATGCGCCCGAGGGCGAAGAGCTGCTCCTCGGGCATGCTGCGCACGAGGTTCGTGGCAACCGCCCCCGGCATGATCGCCGTCATGCGGATGTTCTTCCCCTCGAGCGCCAGCCGCAGGCTCTCCGTGAGCGCGCCCGCGGCGTGCTTGGAAGCCGCGTACATCGGGTCGTCCGGCTCCGCCGAGCGCGCGGCCACGCTGGTGATGTTGACGATGTGGCCGCCCTTCCCCTGCATCACGCGTACGGCCTCGCGGCAGCCGAGGGCCAGCGCCAGGACGTTCACGTCCAGCGTCTCCTTCCACTTCGCGTAGACGCCGCCGTTGATCACGGGGTCGAACGGGTTATAGCCGGCGTTGTTGACCATTACGTCAAGCGCGCCGAACGTCTCGACCGCGGTATCGACGAGGCCGATCACCACCTTCTCTTCCGTGACGTCGCCCGGCTGCACGACCGCCTTGCCACCGGCGGCCTCGATCTCTTTCGCCGCCGCATCCATGTTCTCCCGCTGGCGGCCGTTGAGGACGATGTTCCCGCCCTCAGCGCCCAGAAGCTTCGCGATCGCCAGGCCGATGCCGGAGCTGGCGCCGGTCACTACTACCGTCTTTCCGTCGAGCCGTCCCATCTGCGTATCCTCTCTGCTCTACTCTTTCGTGGCTGCCCGCTTGAACATCGCGCCCGAGATCTTGCGCACCGCAAAGCGCGGCGTGAAGCGGGGCAGGTTCGCCGTCAACTTGTTCAGAAGGCCCGGCGTCGTGATCGCGCTGCCGGACTTCGCCGCCCGCAGCGCGTTCTTGACGACCGCCTCTGCGCTCATCCACAAAAAGCCCGGAATGCCGTCATCGTCGAGACCGGCGACTTCCTGGAACTCGGTCCTCGTCGCGCCCGGGCAGAGGCAGGTCACGTTCACTCCGTACCCCTTCGCCTCTTCGTGCAACCCCTCGCTGAACGAGAGCACGTAGGCCTTCGTCGCCGCGTAGGTCGACATGTAGGGCACCGGCTGGTAAGCGCCCGTCGAGGCGACGTTGATGATCGAGCCCGCGCCACTCTGCTTCATCTGGGCCAACCCCGCGTGCGAGAGCTGCGTCAGCGCCCGGATGTTGAGGTCGATCTCCTGCAGCTCGCGGTCGACGGGCAGCTGCGTGAACTCACCGTTCGTGCCGAAGCCGGCGTTGTTCACCAGCACGCTGATGTCGCCCTTCTCCAGCCGCTCAACCACGGCGGCGACGCCTTCCGGCCGCGAGAGGTCCGCCGCGATCACTTCGGCGTCGGCGCCGCCCTCCTTCAGCTCGTTGGCGAGCTTGTCCAGGCGGTCGCGGCGGCGCGCCACGATCACGACGTCGTAGCCCTGTTTCGCCAGCTGTCGCGCGAACTCCTCGCCGATGCCGGCTGCGGCGCCGGTTACCCGG
>JADFKG010000148.1 GCA_022565075.1 Chloroflexota bacterium
CGGAAATCCGCCGCTCAAGCCCGGCTGCATGGCGCGTCAGCGAATGCCGCGGCGGCCATCATAGCGCCACCGAATCGCGCCAACAGCCGTTTTGTGAATCGCGTAACCCGGTGTTACCATCAACAAAACTAATAACCCGCGGTCGGACCGCGGATGGTTAAAGTCCCCGTGTCGGCTCCCGTAACAGGCTCCGCTCGATGATCAGGACGATAACCGAGGTCACGCAAGGAGGACATCGAGTGGCTTTTGAAGACCGGAACCTGAAGTGTGTCGAATGCGAGAATGACTTCGTTTTCACGGCAGACGACCAGGATTTTCACAGCCAGAAGGGCTACCAGGATCCGAAGCGCTGCCCCGACTGCCGTTCCGCACGCCGCACAGGCGGTGGCTACGGTGGTGGCGGCTACCGCGGCGATCGCCAGATGTACACGGCCACCTGCGACCAGTGTGGTAACGAGGCAACGCTGCCGTTTGAGCCGCGCCAGGACCGGCCCGTTTACTGCAGCGACTGCTTCTCGAAGGTGCGCCCGGCCGGTGGTGGTGGTGGTGGCGGCGGCGGTGGTGGTGGTGGCGGCGCCCGCTGGTAATCCACGCCCGATAAGCGAATAGAACTCGAACTGACATCGCACGCCCGATATGATTGGGCGTGCGATGTCTAATTCTACGCCTGGCGCGCTTTCCGGCGTTACCGTCCTCGACCTGACGTGGGTGCTGGCCGGCCCCTACGCCTCGATGGTGCTGGCCGACCTCGGCGCCGACGTGATCAAGGTCGAGCGGCCGCCCTATGGGGACGTTGGGCGCTCGACGGCGCCGTACGTCGGCCACGAGAGCGCGTACTTCTTCTCCGTTAACCGCGGCAAGAAGAGCATCTGCCTCGACCTCAAGACGGAGGCCGGCCGCGACCTGTTTCTGCGCCTCGCCGAAAAGGCCGACGTTGTGATGGAGAACTTCACGCCGGGCACGACCGAGCGCCTGGGCATCGGCTACGGGGCGCTTAAAGAGCGCAACCCGCGTCTCATCTACTCGGCGACGTCCGGCTTCGGCCAGACCGGACCGGACCGTGAGCGGCCGGCGCTTGACGTGATCGTGCAGGGCATGGGCGGCATCATGAGCATCACCGGCGAGCCGGACGGGCCGCCCATACGGCCCGGCGTTTCGCAAGGCGACATCACGGCTGGTCTCTTCACGGCGATCGGCGTCCTCGCCGCGTTACAGGAGCGGGAGCGCAGCGGCGAAGGCCAGATGCTCGACGTCAGCATGCTCGACTGCCAGATCGCGCTCCTAGAGAACGCCTTCGCCCGCTACTCCGCCACCGGCGAGACGCCGAAGGCGCTCGGCACGCGCCACCCCGTGACGACGCCGTTCCAGGCGTTCCCGACGGCGGACGGCTGGATCGTGATCGCGCTGTCCTGGGGAGTCGAAAATCAGTGGGAGCTGTTCTGCGACCGGATCGGCAAGCATGAGCTGATCGGCAATCCCCGCTTCGAGACGCCCGGGCTGCGCACGAAGCACCACGCCGAACTCGAACCCGTCCTCATCGACGGCCTGCGCACGAAGACGACGGCCGAATGGCTGAGCGAGTTCGACGCCATCGGCCTGCCGTGCGGTCCGTTGAACGACATCCCGCACGCCGCCGAGCAGCCGCAAGTGGTGGCGCGCGAGATGCTGGTCGACGTCGAGCATCCGTCCGGCGTCAGTTTGCGGATCGCCAACAGCCCGCTGCGGCTGAGCCGCACGCCCG
This sequence comes from Chloroflexota bacterium, assembly GCA_022565075.1. Taxonomy (GTDB): domain Bacteria; phylum Chloroflexota; class Dehalococcoidia; order SM23-28-2; family RBG-16-64-32; genus CF-162. The sequence continues at coordinate 1,742 of JADFKG010000148.1, forward strand.
GAGGCGTAAAGGGCCCGCCGCCGATACTCGGCGCAGATACAGACGACGTGCTGCGCCGGCTCATCGGCCTGTCAGACGAGGAGATCGGCCGGTTGCGCGCGGACGAGGTAGTGTTCGGACCACTGCCGGGGCCCGTGGAGCGCATTCTCGAATACGAGCGGACGCTGGAGAACCGCGAAGCCGAGGAAAGCGCGGGGTCTTGACGAATTCTGCCAACTCGCCATAATAACGGGCAGGCGATCGCGGGGGGTGTGTTGTCCACCCTTCCGCGTGCGGCAGGATGGGCTGGACGATCCCGTGACTTACGGCCCACCAGTGGGGGTGCTGGTGGGCTTGCCTGTTTCTTGAGGGACCGCTCCCTTGCCACGCGCATCTGTCTCTCCTACGATTCCCTCAGACCGTCCAGGAGTTCGTCTATGAAGATCACTGACGTCCGCGTCCGCCTGTTCGAAATGCCGATGGAGCGACCGTTCCACCCGACGTGGGAGCCGTTCCCGATCGTCAGCGCTCGCACTCACATCGTCGAGATCCACACCGACGAGGGGATCACCGGCATCGGTTCCGGCGGCGTTCCTGTTCGCTGGGACGCCACCGCCAGGATGCTGGTCGGACAAGACCCGTTCGACCTCGAGAAGCACGTCTGGAACCTGCGCTCGATGGCGTTCTTCGTTGGGCGGCCATGGCCGGTGGAGGTGGCGCTCTGGGACATCATCGGCAAGGCGGCCGGCCAGCCGGTGTACAAGCTGCTCGGCGGCGGCAGCTCGAAGGTGCGAGCCTACGCCTCGACAGGCGAGTGCCGGCCCACCGACGCCCGCGTCGAGGCCGCGAAGCAGATCGTCGACGAGGGCTTCCGCGCGCTGAAGATCCGCTTCCACAGCGAGGACTGGCGCGACGACCTGAAGACGCTGGCGGCGGTGCGCAAGGCCGTCGGCGACGACATCGATATCATGGTGGACGGCAACTGGGGTTGGCGCATCCCGCCGGACGAACAGCGCCACCGCTGGGACCTGCGCACGGCGATCGCGGCGGCGAAGGCGATGGAAGACTACAACGTCTACTGGCTCGAGGAGCCTCTGGACGCCTACGATTACGATGGCCTCGCCGAGCTGCGCAGCAACCTGACCACGCTGCGCCTGGCCGGCGGCGAGCTGAACCGCGGCCCGGAGGAGATCAAGACGTACCTGGAGAAGGGCTGCTTCGACGTCTACCAGCCGGACTGCACGTTCATCGGCGGCATCTCAACGACGCGCAAGATCGCGGCGATGGTGCAGGCGCACGGCAAGGTGTTCTCGCCGCACACCTGGACGAACGGCATCGGCTTCGTCGCCAACCTGCACTGCGCGGCCGCTGCCCGCATCGTTCCCTACATCGAGTTCCCGTACGACCCGCCCAACTGGACGCCCGCCCAACGCGACTTCCTCTTCCGCGAGCCGATCACGATCGACGACGAGGGCTACGTCCACCTGCCGCAAGGCCCCGGCCTGGGCATCGAGCTGGACGAGGACAAGCTCGCGAAGTACGAGAAGTCGCGCACCGACGTTATCTAGGCGTTCCCGCCGTGCGCCGTGTTACGAGATCGCCTCGCGAGTCAGTCCAGGTTCGATCGTCAGCTCGTAATGGGAGGTAAATAGATGGATCCGCCGCGAAGCGCCGCCCAGCGAAAGGCCGACGTGATGGAGAAGCTACGCATGGTGCCAGGCACACAGAAAGACATCTGGGTCGCTTCTGCCAGTGCCTCGGGCGATGCGTACTTGATACCCCTGTCCTTCTACTGGGATGGAAGCGGGTTGACGGTCGCGACACCAGAGAGCAGCCCAACTGCACGCAACCTTCAGCGCGCTGGTAAGGCGCGCATGGCCCTCGGCCCCACCAGGGATGTTGTGATCATCGAGGGGACATTGGAGTTTATACCGATCGACGCCGACGATGAGCTTGCTGTTGCTCACGCTGAAGCGGCCGGTTTCGACGCCAGGCGCTCTCGGCAGAAGAACGTCTATATTAGACTGACGCCGCGACGGATCCAGGCCTGGCGTGAGGTGAGCGAGCTCCCCGGCCGCGACGTGATGGTCGATGGTCGCTGGCTGGTCTGATTACGCCGCGACCGCGCAACGCCGCTGACGGAGGATCGCGCCCTGGGTGATTACGGCGAGGGCGCGGCGCTGCTAGCTGATCCCGCCCCAGCCGGCGGGCATGTCCGAGAGGTGCGAGACGTCGTTCAGGCGCCAGATCACGCGCCGGTCCTCGTGCGCGCGCACCGAGCAGATGCTGGCGTTGAACGGGTAGTAGATGAAGTCGCGCTCGAGGCCGAGGACGATCGAGACGTAGGTCTGGATGAACGCGGCGTGGACGACGGTGGCGACACGCTGGCCCGGGTGCGCGGCGATGATCTCGTCCAGCACGCCCCGGATGCGCTTGCGGGCGGCGGCGCTGCCCTCGCTGCCGGGGAAGGCGTCCCACGTGCCGTCGTTCAGCACCTGGCGCTCGATCTTCTGCTGCTCGGCGATCGGTAGCTCGCGGATGTCGAAGTCCGGCTGGCCCAGCGTCACCTCGCGCAGGTCCTCTTTCGACACGATCTCGAGGCCGGTCGTATCGGCGATCGCCAGCGCCGTCGCCTGCGTGCGCCGAAGCGGGCTGGCGTAGAGCGCGTCGAGGCGGGCGTCTTTCATGCGCTTTCCGAGGCGCTCGGCCTGCGTCCTCCCGACGTCCGTGAGTTCGGGGTCGCCGGTCGTCAGGTCCTCGCCGGTGTTGCCTTCCGACTGCGCGTGCCGGATGAGGTAGAGTCGCGTCGCCTCGCCGCCGACGAGGAGCGCGTCGCGGAAGAAGAAATGCAAGGGATTGCCGGTGGGTTGAACGGATCGTTCGCTGGGCATGACGGGAGCCATCATATCGAAGCGTCGCGGTCGAACCAACCGGCCATGCTCCAGCGATCGCTCGCTGGACCGCGGCGCGCGCGGCTATACTCCGGCTATGCAGACGGGCGTCAGCTACTTCTCCTCGCGCGACCTGCGGCACGTCCGCGCCGACCTGCAAGAGATGGCGGACGCTGGCTGCACCTACGTCGTCCACTGCTTCACCGAGACG
>JADFKG010000149.1 GCA_022565075.1 Chloroflexota bacterium
GATTCGAGGATCGCCGAAGTCATCGACGGTATTCATCGGCTCACGACCAACTCGTTCCGCTAGCGATCCTTTTCGCGGATGACAAACTTGGTCGTGATTTGCGTATCGGAGAAGAGAGCGGTCCCGGGATCAGATGAGGTTGCGTCTGCGCGCTTCCCGGAGCGCCGCCACGACGATCGCGATCCCGATGAGGGCGGCGATGCCCACTACGGCGCGCCCACCCCAGGAGTCGAGCAGATCGCGGACGAACTGGAGCTCCAGGACGTCGAACAGGTCGAGCAGGAAGTCGCTGGCGTAGAAGCCGGCTGCGCCCATCGCGGTTCCGCGCAAGATCTTGCCCATGAGCACAGCCGGGAAGAAGATGCGGATCGGAACGCGCGCCGCGCCGGCGGCCAGCCCCGCAATGTCGAACACCGGCGACGGCGCGAACGACATCACGAACATCGTCGGGAACGGCGCCTTCTGGATCCAGCGGCGGATCAGCTCGTACAGGCGGCGGCCCTTCATCAGCTTGCCGCCGTTGATGCCGGCCCAGTAGCCCGTGAACTCGCCCAGCGACTCCGCCGAACCGGCGGTGACGCCGACGGCGATCGGCACCGGGATCCCCCATAGCGGATCCATGATCGCGCCGGCGGCGATCGTCAGGCCGCTGCCCGGGATCGGCAGGATCACCGACGAGGCGCGCAGGCCGGAGATCACCCAGAGCAGCGGGTAGCCCCAGCCGCCGGTGATGTCGTCCTGGCCCAGGCCGAGCGCGATGAAGGCGACCGCGACGCTGATCGCGAAGACGGCGATGGCGGCCAGCGATGCGTACTCCAGGCGAACGCTGACGCGCCACAGGCGCACGTACTGAAGCTGCTGCTGTTGCTCTTCGCTGGGGTCAGGCGGCTGTTCTGTCTGAACTGGCTGCGTCAATGCGGGGTCTCTCGCTGCTGGACTTCAGACGATTGTACGGGATGGGATACGCAAGGTCGCCTGCCGCGAAACCGGCCCTACTGACCGTTCGGTCACTTATTGACTTCCGCCCGGCGCGGATGCCATCATTTGCCCCACCAGAAAGCCGGGAGGTAAGCGATGAAGTTCGGTCTCTTCTACGAGCACCAGATACCCAGGCCCCGCGACAAAGAGCAGTGGGACCCCGACGCCGAACACAAGATGATGAAGAACGCGCTCGACCAGATCGAGCTCGCGGATTATCTCGGCTTCGACTACATCTTTCAGGTCGAGCACCACTTCCTCGAGGAGTACTCACACTCGTCGGCGCCCGAGGTGTTCCTCGCCGCCGCCAGCCAGCGCACGAAGAACATCCGCCTCGGCCACGGCATCACCCTCATGCCGCCTCGCTACAACCACCCGGCGCGCGTCGCCGAGCGCATCGCCACGCTCGACCTCGTCTCCGACGGGCGCGTCGAGTTCGGCACCGGCGAGTCGGCGTCGGAGATGGAGTTGGGCGGCTTCGGCGTGCGCCGCGAAGATAAGAAACAGATGTGGGAAGAGGCGACCCGCGAAGTCGTCAAGATGATGACCCAGACGCCATACAAGGGTATCGAGGGCGAGCACTTCGGGATGCCCTCCCGCAACGTCGTCCCCAAGCCGCTGCAGAAGCCGCACCCGCCGCTGTGGGTCGCTTCGTCGCGGCGCGAGACGACGATGGTCGCCGCGCGCCTCGGCATGGGCTCGCTCGGCTTCGCCTTCGAGACGCCGGACGAGGCCAAAGAGCGGGCGGACGAGTACTTCCGGCTGGTGCGGGAGGAGTGCTACCCGATCGGCGAGGCGATCAACCCGGCGCTGGCCGCCGTCACGATCCTCTCCTGCTTCGAGGACGACGAAGAGGCGATCGCCAAGGGTATGGAGGGCGCGCAGTTCTTCGCTTACTCGCTGGCCTACTACTACAACCCGTTTACCGGCGGCAACCACAAGCCCGGCCAGGAAAATATCTACAAGGACTTCATCGAGGCGCCGGAGGACAAGCGCTGGGGGGCCTTCGGGGATGCCTTCCGCGGGTTCGGCGGCTTCAGCGGCGGCGCTGCGAAAGAGGAGCCCGAGGACGAGGTCACGCGCGCTCTCTGGCGGGCCGCTCAGCGCGGCGGCTGCATCGGCTCGCCCGACTTCGTCAAGGACACGCTGCGCAAGTACGAGGATTCGCACCTCGACCTGATGATCTTCGTCGCCCAGTGCGGCGCGCGCAGCCACGAGGACGTGATGGACTCGATCTACCGCACCGGCACGAAGGTGATCCCGGAGTTCAAGGAACGCCACGAAAAGCACCAGCAGTGGCGCGCCGAACAGCTAGCCGGCGTCGAGCACGAGATCAACTCGACGATCTAGAGCGATGCCCACGTACCGAAACGCCAGCACCGGCCCCGCTCGTCCTGAGGCTCTCGAAGGACAGGCGGAGCAAACACGCTTCGAAGCACAGATGGTTGGAGAGTCCTGCGGATCCGCCGGGCCTCATCATGAGCGGAGTCTGAGCGATGCCGAGTAAGGTCGACCGTATCCAGGACGATGCGCTGCGAGGATCGTTCGCCGACGCCCAGGCCGCGCTGAAGGCAGGCGAGTACAAGAAGGTCGTCGAGCTATCGTCGGCCGCTTACGTGGAGCTGCTGCAGCGCAAGCCGGAGATGCTGCAGGGCCAGGAGCAGTTCATGAACGTGGTGTTCTTCCCCCGCCTCGGCGCGCACCTCGTCGTCAACAACGATGGCCGGCCGGAGATCGTCTGGGACCGCGAGAAGTTCAGCTTCTCGGAGGCGGTGACCTACTTCGAGTTCACCATCGACAAGCTCCTGAAGGCGGGCCTCTAAACGAAGCGCCGGTCGCCGGGCTAGCCGGCGACGATCTCGCTGATCTGGATCTGCCCCTGGGCGTCCGTGAAGTTCGGCACGTCGGCCATGATCTCGCCCGCGTGCTGCCCGAACGCCTGCGCGAACTCCTCAACCGAGTTGAAGTACAGGTGACCGACCGCCGCGTATGGCGCTGGTGAGCCGGGCGCGGCACCGGACAGACCCTTGTCCACCTCGAACTTGATTAGCGCATCGCCGACACGGTCCGCGACCATCTTCATGTGGGTGTTGATGTAGTAGTCCTGGTCGAACTTTTCGCTGGGCGGGTAGAGTATTGAAACACGAATCACTGGGGCACCTCCTTCTCAGCGCCTATCTTGCCATCTTTTCGACGTAGCGTCTGAACGCCACGTTCGCCTCGCCCTTCGGCGGGCGCCTGAGATACATCGGCATTCGTGACAGACAGTACGTGTCGTTAGATCAACCACAAACTCCGCGGTCGCTGTGCCCCCGTCGACACTCCACCGAACCTCGACGTACCGATGGCCTTCCTGCGCCAGGCGCGGAAACCATGTCTTACCCCTGATGAACTTCTCATCATCGTAAGCAGCGAGGGCCTCCCGGACGCGAGGATCGGATTGTGCTATGGCAAGAGCGTCCGAGAACTCCGGGGGAAACCCTGGTGGGTGCTCAGCAGAAAACGGAATGTGTTCGTCGGCACTTGCTGCAAGCCAGACCGCCCCGAGAGCGGCGATGGAGACGCTAACGAAGAGGACAGCCCAACCCATCGACCGCGCTTTCACTGTGGCAAGCCCGAGGTAACGAATCGTTGGGGCGCCTCCTTCTCTCGCTATTGTGCCATCTTTTCGACGTAGCGTCTGAACGCCAGGTTCGCCTTGCCCTTGAGCACCCTGCCGTGGCCGAAGCAGGCCGTGTCGAACTCCAGCGCCGCCAGCTTCCGCATGCTCTTCCCCACCTCGTCCATGTCCTCCGTGAACATCAGGAGCGGCTTGCCGAAGCGCCCCATCATGTTCGCGGCCGCATCGCCCACGAAGAGAACGCCGCCGTGTCGTTCGACGAAGAACGAGACGTGCCCGGCGGTGTGCCCCGGAGTGTGGATCACGCGCACGCCGCCGCCTATCGCCAGCTCGTCGCCGTCGTTGATCTCGTGGTCGGCCGGCACCGGCGTCGGCTTGTTCGCCGGCAGGCGCAGGATCATCCGGCCAAGCAGGCGTCCGATGATGCTGGCGCGGTTGGCCGCCGGTCGTGGCTTCTCGCCGGCGACGACCGGAGCGTCGAGCGGATGAACGTAGGCCTCTGCGCCGCTGGCCTTCTTCACCGCCGCCAGGCTGCCGACGTGGTCGGCGTGGTGGTGCGTAACGAGGACGTGGTGCACGTCCGACGGCTTGCGCCCGATCTCGCGGACGGCCTTCCAGAGCTTGCGCTCGTTACCGCGCAGGCCGGCGTCGATCAGCGTCAGGCCGTTCTCTTCCTCCAGCATGAAGGCGTTCACGTAGCCCAGCGGAACGGCGTAGATGTGCGGGAAGATCTCCTCGATTGCGGCCATCAGCGACGAGCAACGTATCGCGGCGGCGGGCGCCGTGTCAACGAAAGCGCCGCTTGGGGCTTGCGCTCTCAACGGAATCGTCGAACGGATAAACGGGAGCGTGGACGTACGTGCGTTGCTCTATCCGCTTATCCGTTCCTCCATCCGTTGACAGAGGTTGATAGCCTCCATCCACATATCGGTGTCACTTACCCGTTGCGGCGGTGCGCTCGGGTGCGCCATCCTGCGGGTCGTGCGGTACGATGTCACGGACCCTGCCGAAGCACCCCCCGCGGGCGCGGTCCGTGACGCCGCGCACGTCGACGAAGCGCCAGATCTGAACACGGCGCTCAAGCGCTACTTTGGGTTTGACTCCTTCCGGCCGCTTCAGGAGCAGATCATCGGCGACTGCCTGGCCGGCCGCGACGTGCTGGCTCTGATGCCCACCGGCGGCGGCAAGGCGCCCGGCTAC
>JADFKG010000150.1 GCA_022565075.1 Chloroflexota bacterium
AGCGGCGTTCGTCATCAACACCTGCTCCGTCACGCACGTCGCGGACCGCAAGGCGCGGCACCTCGTACGGCTGGCGCGGCGTCTCTCACCGGACGCTGAGATCATCCTCACCGGCTGCTACGCGGAGACCGCACCAGCAGACATCGGCCAGGTCATCGGCGCCGACGCGGTGTTCACCAACGCCGAGAAGCCGCAGATAGCGGAGCGGCTGCTCTCGCGCCTGGAGGACCGCGGCGATCCCTACGCCGGCTGCCCAACGCCGGTGCGAAACCCTCTGCGCACACGAGCCTTCATCAAGATCCAGGAAGGCTGCGAAGAGCTGTGTGCATTCTGCATCGTTCCTTACACACGAGGCCGCGAGCGCAGCGTCCCCATCGCCGACGTCGTGCGGCAGGTGCAAGAGCGCGAAGCGGACGGCGTGCTCGAGGTGGTGCTCACCGGCACGCAGCTCGGCAACTACGGCCGCGACCTCGGCTGGCCGCGCGAGGAACAAGGCCCGCGGCGCCTGCTCGCCGAGCTGCTCGACCACACGTCGATCCCCCGCATCCGTATGTCGTCAGTACAAGCGCAAGACATCGGCCCTCCCCTGCTCGCTCTTTGGTCCGACGGGCGTCTTTGCCCCCACTTCCACATCCCGCTGCAGAGCGGCTCAGACGCCGTGCTCGGCCCCATGCGCCGCCGCTACACGGCGGACGACTACCGGCAGGCGATCTCGCTGATCCGCGAGCACGTGCCGGGGGCGGCGATCACCACGGACGTCATCGCCGGCTTCCCGGGCGAAACGGACGCCGACTTCGATGCGACGCTGCGCCTGTGCGAGGAAGCAGGCTTCGCTGACATGCACTGCTTCCCCTACTCACGCCGGCCGCACACTGGCGCGGACCGCATGGACGGCCAGCTGCCGCCGCAGACGCGCCGAGAGCGCCTGGAGCGCCTGCTGACGGTGCAGAAGCACTCATCGGAGGCCTACAGGCACGCACGGCTCGGCGACACGGCTGAAGTGCTCTGGGAGGAGCAGGCGGACGGACGCTGGCGGGGATTGACCGGCGACTACATACGCGTTTACGCTGCCAGCGACTCCGACCTCGCGAACCGCATCACGGCGACCCACCTCCAGCGGCTTGAAGGTGAAGGAGTATACGGAGTCCCCGCACTGCCATGAACGAACTGAACCGCTACCTCGTCGTCGTCTTCGCCGCTGCGTCGGTCGTGGCGATGGCCGTCGTCATCTTCCTGACCTGGGCGGCGCCGACGGAGACGATCGACGCCCTCGCGGACATCGTCCAGTTCATGGACGACAGCGACGGTACCGCCGGCAAGCTGGTGATCACCCTCGGCGCCCTTGCGCTCGCCGTCCTGGCGCTGCTCTGGATCATCCTCGAGCTGGCCCCGGACGACGACGTCAAGGAGCTGCGCATCGAGCAGGCTGGCGCGACGACGATCGTCCCGGCCGACGCCCTGCGGCTGCGACTGGAAGAGTCTCTTCTCGGGCTCGGCGGCGTGACGGCTGCACGCTCGAGGGTCTGGCCGCGCGACAAGGGAGTCGCCGTCGGAATCGACCTCACAGTCGTCCAGACGGCGAACGTCGGCGACGTCACGCAGCAGGCTGTGCGGGCGGTCGTGGACACGCTGCACGAAGACCTCGGCCTCCCCGTCTCCGGCACGCCCGACGTACGCATCACCTTCGGTGGCTCCCGCTCAGGCGACCACGCCGCCGCAACGATCATCTCGCCCCCCCCACCCGAGCCACCACACGCGGAGCAGCCGCGCGCCGAGCCAGAGATGCCGCCCCCGCCGGTCACCGATCCTACAGATCCGTCGGAAACACCCACAGAACCGCCTGCGCAGGAGCACGCAGACGCCTCGCCCGACACCCTCCTCTACGACGCGTCAAAGGGCGACGAAGAGCGCCCCGGCGACTCGCAGCCGCCTCTGTAATCCGCCCATGCCCAAAGGCATGACGCCCGACGCCCTCAAGAGCGCTGTCGAAAGCATCCTCTTCGTCGCCGACGGCTCCGTCGACGTCAAGGCGCTGGCCCGGCTCACCGAGGAGAGCGAAGCCGCCGTGATGCGCGCCGTCGAGGACCTCGCGGAAGATAGCGCCTCCCGCGGCGTCCGCATCCAGCGCACGGACACTGCGGCGCAGATGGCGAGCGCCCCCGAGAACACCGTCTACGTGCAGCGCTTCCTCGGCATCGACGAGAACGTGCGCCTCTCTCCCGCCGTGCTGGCGACGCTGACGGTGATCGCCTACAAGCAGCCGATCGCCAAGAGCGCCGTCGAGCGCATCCTCGAGAAAGGCTGCGACTACGGCGTTCAGATGCTAAAGCTCCGCGGCCTGATCGCCGAGGTGGGACGCGCGCCCGGCGCCGGCCGCCCCTACCTTTACGGCACGACCTTCAAGTTCCTCGAGCACTTCGGCCTCGAAAAGCCCGAAGACCTGCCGGCGCTGCCCGAACTGGAGGCCGCGGATACGCTCACGAAGCAGGCTGCCGAGGACGCCGGCGACACGGAGGACGCCGCGTAGGGCGTCGCGGCCAGTCATGGTCATCGGCGTCTGCCGCATACGGCTGCGATTGCCGGAAAATCAATCGCTCAAGGGCAAGCGGGCCGTGCTCAAGTCGCTGATCGCGCGGCTGCAGAACAAGTTCAAGGTGTCGGTCGCCGAAGTCGGCGACAACGACTCATGGCAACTGGCCACGATCGGGGCGGCCTGCGTCTCGAACGACGAGCGTCACGCCAACCAGGTGCTGGCAGCGATCGTCAATTTCGTGCGCAGGGAGCGGCTGGACGCCGAAATCCTGGACGTCGAGACGGAGATTATCGACGGGCTGAGCTGAGGCTCCGCGCTACTGGCGAACGGTTATCGTAACCAGATCGCCGGGGCCAACTGTATCGCCAGCGCCCGGGTCGTGCGCGACGACGACGCCGACCGGACTGTCACCCTCGGTCGTGCCAACGATCAGGTAAGTGGCGCCGGTCTCCTCGATGATCGCCACCGCTTCTTCCAGCGTCTGCCCCGCCAGGTCCGGCAGAGCGATTGCGGGCCCGCTCACCTGCCCCTGAGCTCCGCCAACGGGGCCTTCACCGGGAAGCACGTCGCTGCTCTGCGTGTCCGGCAGACCCTCGGTGCGGAAGTCGGGGTTGCTGTCGCTGCCGAGCGAGTAGAGCGCGACGACGAGCATGATCAGCGCCACCACGACGCCGATCGCGATCAGGCTGCTGGGGTTCCACGTGCGAGGCTCCGTAACCTCCGGCAGCGACTCGAGAACAGGCTCGTCAACGTGACCGACGGGGAAGAACGGAAGCAGGTCCTTGGGCTCGAGGCCCAGGTAACTCGCATACGAACGCAAGAAACCCCGGGCGTAAACCGGGGCCGGCAGTATACCGAAGTTCTCCAGTTCGAGGGCTTCGAGATACTTGCGCGGTATTCTCGTTACTCTCTCGGCATCCTCGAACGTGATGTTCTTCTCGATGCGGGCGGTGCGTAATGTCTCCCCGAGGGGCGACCGGGGCATTTCGACCTCCTCCAGGTGCACGGGTGCAGTATAAGCAAGAGTTGGGAGGCAAGGTCAACTCTGGGTAAATCGCCCGGGGGAGTTATCAAGATTTTCAAGGAAAGCCAGGCCCGCCGGGGCCCGGTGGCCGCCCGCCGCCGGTAGAGTAGAACACGCCATGCTCTCGTTTCGATTCCTCAAGGACTGGCTCTTGACGGCGGTCCAGAAGTTCGGCGAGCACAACTGCGGCCAGCTCGCCGCGTCGATCTCCTACTACGTCCTCTTCTCGATCTTCCCCCTCCTCATCTTCTTGGTCGCCGTCGTCGGCATCTTCCTCAACGAAAGCGCCCAGGCTGACGTCGTCGACGAAGTGATGTCCGTCTTCCCGCTCAGCGAAGACGGTGGCCGCGAAGACGTCACCGGCGCCGTCGACGCCGTCTCCGGGTCCGGCGGACAGGCGCTCGGGCTCATCGGACTGCTGGGGATGGTGTGGGCCGCCAGCGCCATGTTCTCCGCCATCCGCCGCTCGCTCAACATCATCTACCACGAGCAGGAGTTCACGCGCCCGTTCGTGCAATCCAAGCTGATCGACCTCTCGCTCGTGCTCGGCGTCGGGCTCTTCTTCGCCAGCTCGGTCTTCGTCACCGCTGCCCTGAGGGTGATCCGCGCGCGCAGCGAGGATCTGGCGGCGATCGGCGACCTGTCGGAGGAGCTGGGTTCGGTCTGGACGCTGGGCGTCCTGGCGATCCCGTTCCTGTTCTCGTTCGCGGCGTTCACGTTCCTCTACGCCGTCGTCCCGGCGAAAAACGGCACGCTGCAAAGCGCCATCCCGGGCGCCATCATCGCCGCGCTGGCCTTCGAGCTCGTCAAGAACCTGTTCGGCTTCTACGTCGCGAACTTCGCCAGCTTCGACGTCGTCTTCGGCTCGCTGGGCGCCGTCGCCGCCTTCCTCTTCTGGGTGTTCATCAGCGCCCAGATCATGCTCTTCGGCGCGGAGGTCGCCCGCGCCTACCAGACGGTGGAGCGCTCGACGGTCAAGCAGGGCAAGCTCAAGGGCATGGGTCTCCCACTCCACATCACGATTTGGCGCATCGTCCGCGGCCTCTTCGTCCGCGGCCCCAAAGCCGAGAACCGCTAGCCCCGCGCCGCATCGTATGTAGGGGCGCAGCGCCCCCGGACACTGATCGGCAGTCGTTGCCGAATTGTTTTCCGGTTCCCAACCGACATCCGCCATCGCGGGCGCTGCGCCCCTACCCCGGTGGGCAGCGATCCGCGTC
>JADFKG010000151.1 GCA_022565075.1 Chloroflexota bacterium
TCGCCCTGTACTTCCAGGACTCGCCGTCGTGTGAAGTCGCTTGGTTTGGTCACTAAGACGCCTCTATTGCTGGGCCCCAGCAGGCCTGCCGCCGGGTGCGCTCCTAACTGTGAGTTAGGACGGGGGCGCCAAAGCTGCGTTACATCGTGATTGGCGCTTGATGGGAAGCGGCCGGTTGAAGGAGCTTGAAGCCTGGCCTTACAATTCTTGTGGCGGGCCCGTAGCTCAAGGGTAGAGCGCCCGGCTCATAACCGGTTGGTTGCAGGTTCGACTCCTGCCGGGCCCACCACACACTGATCGGTGGTTGTTAACGAATACACGACGGGCTCAGTAGCGCCTCCTTCTGTCCTCGCTCCGCCGATGACCACTTCGCCCTGACCGCTTGGGCACCCAGCGGCGACTGGCAGCGAGTCGTGGAGCCGATATGCTCACGATGTGGAGCGCTGCTTAGCCGTGCCGGCGCCGACGGCCTCAAGCTTAAAATCACCGGTGAGCGCTGGTACCTGGGCCACGGCCGGGGGCTGTACGACGCGACGCACGAGCGAATGCGTTGACGACGTGCGGGTGAAGACTGACAATGCCCTCCACAAGAAGGAGGCTCCCATGCGTCATACGATTCTCATCGCGACACTCTCGTCAGTAGCCGCATCGGTCCTAACGACCGTTGTCGTGAGCGCCTCGTTGTTTGGGGCGGACTCTGCCAGCTCCGCGAATACGCTAGCTGAGGCCGAGGGGGCAATCAACCCAAGCGGCGTCGAAAGCATCCTTCAGGGCGACGTCGACTGCAGTAAAAACGTCACGCCTGTCGATTCGCTAAAGGTCCTGCGCCATGACGCGGGGCTCTCCGTTCAGCAGGACGAGCCGTGTCCTGACATTGGGACACTGGCGGCTATTCCGGGACCACCTGGACCTGCCGGACCGCAAGGTGAGGCTGGGCCAGTCGGCATAAACGGCTGGGAGGTGGTGTTAGTGGACACGGAGACGGACAGCACTCCCTGGAAGGACGCAATTGCGCACTGCCCTGCCGGTAAGGTTATCCTCGGCGGGGGCGCAGGTCACTCCGGGCCTCTCGAAGACGTTGCCGTCGGCATCAGTGAGCCGTTCCAGGCCATTGAGGGGGAGTACAGAGCCTGGAAAGCTGTCGCTGCCGAGTTCAATCCGACAACGGTCGACTGGGATCTCCGAGTCTGGGCCATCTGCGCCAACGTCGCCGAGTAGGTCGCTTGGTCACTATGGTATAATTGAGAGCATCCACGAGGAAGTGGGCGATATTGAGTGGTAGAGCTCTCCTGTAGAGGCCGCCAACGCCGCTGTTAACAGATAGTGCGGCGCAACGATAGCTCAAGGGTAGAGCGCCCGGCTAATAACCGGTTGCAGGTTCGACTCCTGTCGGGCCCACCATATGTCCCGCGAGTCTCTCCCCGATGAAGGGAAGTAGCCCCGCCGCGTTACCGAACTACCGCACCGGTAACTTGTCCAGCGATCGACTCGAAGCTCCGAGGCGTTGCCGAGACGTAACGAAATCGCGATGCCCTCGTCAAAGAGATGACGGGGTAATCGGAGAGGCTGGAGATGGTGAGATCACCGTTTCCAGCCTCTCTTTTGAAAACGGGGGGTAGTGGCCAAGCGTGACTCGTCACGCGCTACTCAGCTAAGATATCAGTGCTTATGCGATCTGAAGAACTAATCGAAAGGCTCGAAGCGGGACTTGCGGACTATAACCCGCGCCGCATCGACAACCCGGCGGCCACGCCCGCCGCGGTGCTCCTGCTGCTCAGGTCTGTGGAGCGGGAGACCCATGTCGTCTTTACAGAGCGCACCAGCAACGTCGAACACCACAAGGGCCAGATCTGCTTCCCCGGCGGTGGCATGACCGAGTCTGACGCGACGGCCGAGGCGACTGCGCTGCGCGAGACGTTCGAAGAGATCGGCGTCAAGAGCGAGCATGTGCGAATCATCGGCCAGCTCGACGACATGCTGACCGTTAGCTCCTTCCGAGTATCGCCGTTCGTTGGCCTGTTTGAACACGACCCTGATTATCAGTACACGACCTGCGACGTCGAGGTGGCACAGGTCATCGAGGTGCCGTTCAGCTTCCTGATGGAAGAGGGAAGCATGGAGCTGGAAGTCCGCGATCATAACGGCCGGGAAATCCTAGTCCCGTCCTTCTCTTACAACGGGCACCGCATCTGGGGCGCCACCGCTCGCATGCTCCACCAGCTGATCGAGCTGGTGCGCTAGCCTGAGTGCCCGATTCGCCGCCGGCCGACGATTCCCAGATCCCGCCCCGGAAGCGGCCTCCCTGCAGGCGTTGTAAGGTCAGCGATTGGCGAATCGAGGTGCGCCGGAAGTCGGGTCTGCGCTGGGCGATCGAAACGATCTTCGCAGTACCGGACGTGCTCATCTTCCAGAGCGAATCGGCCGGCTGGCCGGGCAAAGAGTACGAGCGCTGGACGTGCGCGCGCTGCGGTCGCTCGGTCCGGGTGTCGCGCTCCTGACACACCGCCGCTGAACCGCGCCCCAAGGGGCCGTTTGTCCGGCGCAGCGATTGCGGATACCGTTTCACTGCGATAGGCTCGCCCGTGCCAGGGGGTAAGGGATATGGACGGACCATCACCGGCTGAACGGAACGCTATGGCGCAGCGCCTCATTAGCCGTAACAAGCTGTCCGAGGCGCTTGATCTCCTGAACGAAACGATACGCCAGGACCCGCGCCTGGCCGAGACGTTCGAAAACCGGGCCGTCGTGTTCGAGGCGCTGGGCATGCACCCGCAGGCCCAGGCCGACAGGCGCAAGGCGGCCACTCTGCGCGCCGCCCAGCCGCCGTCGGCACCGCCACCGGACGCTACCGCGGCTGAGCCGCCGGACTCCGCGTTGGCGGCGGCCCCGCCCGGCGACGAGACGTCAGAGGGAGACGAAGTTGCGCCGCCCGAAGCCACGGCGGAGGCAGAGGACGCAATTGACGGGCCGGAAGATGTTGCTCCCGCGCCTGAAGCGAACGCTGATGCGCCGGACGAGCCGCCGCCGCCCATCCTGCCGTCGTACCCGCCGCCACCACGGCGTTCGCTCGGCAGCGGACTGCTGCGGGCGGCGGGCGTCGTGCTGTTCGCGCTTGGGATATTCGTCATCGTTGGCCTCGGGATCTATTTCGCGCTCAACGAGATTGGGGACAGTGTCGACGACGGGACGTCCGTCCCCACCGAATCACCGGCGGCGGCGGAGACCGATGAGCCCGGCGATGATGGCGTCGGCAGCGTCGCCGGCGATGCCAGTGGCGTTCCGCCAACCGTGGATGAAGCACTGTCAGGCAGCCCATACTCGTTTTCGCATCTGGAAGACGCGTGGCACGCCCAGGCGCTGGCGGTCTCGATCGGCGAGATCAGCGAGTCCGTGACGGGCTTCGGACAACCCGGTGTCGACATCACGCTGACCGGCAACGGGGCGACGATGGAGCTTAGCGTCCTCATCTACTCTTCGACCGACGCGAAGGATACGGAGTGGACGATCGGTGCGGCACCGGAGCCGAAGGGTGACGGCGTGCTGCCCGTTGGCTCTTCGGTCTGGTACAACGCCAACGCTGTCGTTGTCGTACGAGTGTCGGCTCCTGCGCTGAGGCAGGACGCACTCGACGGGTTCCTGGCGTTGGGCGAGGCCGCGCAAGAATCAGCCGAAGAGTCACCGACCGAGGAGTAGAGGGCTCCCCCGCGACTAGAGGATCTGGGAGAGGAAGAGCTTAGTGCGGTCTTCTTTGGGGGCCTCGAAGAACTCCGCTGGCGTTCCCTGTTCGACGATGAGGCCCTCATCCATGAACATGATGCGGTCGGCGACACCCTTGGCGAACCCCATTTCGTGTGTGACGACGACCATCGTCATGCCGCTCTCGGCCAGCTCGTGCATGACGTCCAGCACCTCCTTGATCATCTCCGGATCGAGGGCGGACGTCGGCTCATCGAAGAGCATGATCTTCGGCTGCATGGCGAGTGCGCGGGCGATCGCCACGCGCTGTTGCTGACCGCCGGATAGCTGCGCCGGATACTTGTCGATCTGCTCCGGGATTCCAACGCGTTCTAGCAGCGAGACGACTAGCTCCTTGGCGTCGGACTTCTTGAGGTGGCGGACGTGCGTCAGCGCGAGGCTGATGTTGCGCTCGATAGTGAGGTGCGGGAAGAGGTTGAACTGCTGAAAGACGATCCCCACCTCGGAGCGGATCTTCTCGACGTTGCGGAGGTCGTTGTTGAGCTCGACGCCAACGATGATGATGGTGCCCTCGTCGTGAGGCTCGAGGCGGTTGAGGGTGCGCAGGAACGTCGACTTCCCGGAACCGGATGGCCCGCAGATAACGACCACCTCGCGCTCGCGGACGGTCGTCGATATTCCGCACAGGGCCTGGAAGTCGCCGAACCACTTCTTGACGCCTCGGCAGATGATGATCTCGTGGCCGAGAGCGCGGTCCTTGGCGGACGGGGCTTCGATGACAGTGTCGTCAGTCATGGCATTAACGCTCTCCAACGCCGAGGTTGCGCTCCAGCTGCTGGCTGGCGCGCGACATGGAGAAGGCAACTACCCAGTATACCAGCGCGATGAAGAGCAAGACCTCGGTGTGAAGGCCGCTGAAACCCGGCTGCTGCGGCGCGATCTTATAGACGGCCAGGATATCCGTCAGCGCGAGGATGAAGACGAGCGACGTGTCCTTGAAGAGGCTGATGAACTGGCTGACGAGCGCCGGAATAACGGCCCGCAGCGCCTGCGGCAGGACGATCA
>JADFKG010000152.1 GCA_022565075.1 Chloroflexota bacterium
GCGAGTAAGCGACCGTGAAGTCGCCGCGCGTCCGCTCGAGGATGCCGCGCATAGCGTCGGAAGTCCGCCGCAGGCCGGACGTCACGGCCTCTGGGTAGTCCATCGTCATCAGCATGTCCTGGATGTCGCCCATCGCCGCCAGGGCCTCCTCACAGTGCTCCAGATCACCGGCGCGCAACTCGTCAAGCAGGTGGCGCCGCAGCTCGCCGATCGTCTCGCCGATGCCGTTGAGGTAAGCGGCGCCCCTGATCTTCAGGTCGGCGGGCGTCGGCAGCGACTCTCCGGCGATCAGCGCCAGCGTAGTGCTCGCCTCCGCGAACTCCTTCTGCGCGTCGTTGACGTAGCCGGCGTGAAGAATGTCCGCGTGATCGGCCAGCGCCGCCTCGATCTCCGCCAGGTTGTCCCGCGCCTTCGCCAACAGATCGCGCGCCGGATCGAACTCCTTGCGGTGCACGGAGCGGATCGCGTTTGCGGAGAGGCGGACCACGTCGCGCGAGAGCCTGAGCGCTTGCTCCCGGGCCTGGTGCTTCGCATCCAGGTGCTCCCGCACGGACTCGGCGATTTCGCTCAGACCGTCTGTGTTCACAGGTCTTTGACCGCGTCCGGGAAATCGCCTTCGCGGGCGGCGTCGATCATCTCGCGGGCCTCTTGCGGCATCTCGACGCCGTACTCGTCGAACTTGCGTTCCGCCCAGCGCCCGATCTGCCTCGGGTCCTTGTAGTCCTCGAGCCGCTGCGGTTCGGAACCAACATCGCGCATGACGTCGGCATCCGTGCGGTGGACCGCAAACTTCGAGAAAACGCGCTCCAGCTTCTTGCCGCCGCAGCCACGACACGTAGCGTCCACGGGCGAGCTGACGCTGCGCGTGAAGACGCTGGTCAGCTTAGCGCAGTCGCCGCATTTGTACTCGTATATCGGCATCGTTCTCAGTCTACACCGGCGAAGTCGTCTCCGAACGTGTCGTCCGCGTCGCCGTCGCCGGGAAGCTCGCCGGCCTCCATACGCTCCAGTTCGCCTTCCGTCTCAGCGTCCAGCGGCTCGCCCATGTCCTTGCTCATCCTGCGCACCCACTTCGCCATCGACCGCGGGTCGTTCTCGTCCACGTCCGCCAGGCTCGCCTCGTCGAAGCCACCTTCGTCGCCGGAACGGTGGACGGCCACGCGCGAAAACAGCCGCTTGAGATCCAACGAGCCGCAGTGCTCGCAGGCGGCCGAGACGTCCGCCGAGACGCTGCGCACGAAGACAGACGTGCGCCTGCGGCAGGCCGCGCAGCGGAATTCGTAGATCGGCACGCTACCAGCCCTCCCTCTCGCGGCGGGCGGCGATTTCGTCACGAACCTCACAGGTGTAGAGGTAGGGGCAGCCGCCGCAGTGCCTGCCAATCGTCGGCGGAAACGCCGTCACACCATCCATCTCCCGCACCGTGGCGAGGATGTCGTCCAGCGTCCTCTGCCCGTCGCGCGCTCCGAGATCGGTCGTCCACGACGTGCCGTCGTCCAGGTACCAGAAAGACACCCTCGACACCTCGCGCTTTAGCGCTCGCCCGGCCAGGAGCGCGTATATCCGCAGCTGTTGCGGGTCGATCTCTCCCGGCTGCGCACCACCCTTGTAGTCGATAACGTGCAGCGTCCCGTCCGCCTCTTCGTCGATGCGGTCCAGCCGGCCGAACAGCGTCACGCCGGGCGCGATCTCCTCCTGGAAGTACGGCTCGACCATCAGCGGCTCGGCGCCCAGGTCGAAGCAGCGCGCGAAGTTGGCGAGCTGGTGCAGCGACGCCGAGCGATGGACCTCGACGCCGGGGATGCGATGATAGCCGGCCGAGAGCGCCGTCCACCCCTCCTCGAAGAGCACGGCCAGCGTCTCTTCGTTGCGCTCCGCCGGCGGCACCTTCGAGAAGAAGTCGCACAGCACCCGGTGCACGAGGCTGCCCGCGGTGTCTGCCGGCCGCAGCCGGGCGCGCAACTTGTCCACATACTGGTATCGGAAGCGGAGCCGGCACGTGCCGAAGACACGCACCTTGAGCGCGGAAACGCGAGGCATGGCGCAATTGTACGGCGAAATCGGCCCGAAAAGCGCCGCCAACGCCTTCACGCTTTTTCACCCTTATGATAGTCTTAACTGAACCGTTTACGAGGACTTCTCCGTTGCAATGAGCACTTCTGGAGCAACAACGGACGCCCAGGGACTGCCAGCGAGGTGGCTGCGTGAGATCCGGCGCCAGTCGGATGTCGTCCTTAAGTGGCGGCCCGGCAAGAAAGACGCCGCCGAGATCCTCCTTCTCGTCTCTACACTGCCTCTGTACTACCTCGTCCGCGGCCTCACCAACACGGATACTCGCATCGATGAGGCCGTGCAGCGCGGCGTCGAGATCATCAATATCGAAAAGAGCATCGGCATCTTCTGGGAAGTCGAGATGCAGGGCTGGGTGCTGGGCTACCAGTGGCTGGTGGATTTCTTCAACTACTTCTACCTCTTCGGCCACCTGCCGGTCATCGGCGTGCTCGCGGTCTGGATGTACTTCTGGCACAAGCCCCAGTACCTGCTGATGCGTAACGCCTTCCTGCTCTCCGGCGCGATCGCGCTGATCTTCTACGTCAACTTCCCGACGGCGCCACCGCGGCTCCTCCCGGACATCCTCGGCTTCGGCTTCGTCGACACCGTCTTCGACCAGTACAACACCGGCAGACCCTGGACGCCCACCGAGTTCGTGAACGAGTACGCGGCCTTCCCCAGCATGCACATCGGCTGGAACCTGCTCGCGGGCATCGCCGTGTGGATGGCGTCCAGGAACTTCTTCGTACGCGCCTTCGCCGTGGCTATGCCGACGGTGATGATGAGCGTCATCATCTTCACCGGCAACCACTACATCATCGATGCCCTGGCTGGCTTCGCAGTCATGATGCTCGGGCTCGGCATCGCCATCGGCGGCAAGATGCTGGCCACGCGCATCGTCTCACCGGACAGCAAGGCGGCGCGGGAGAAGGGGTGGGTGCCGTGGATGTACTGGCTCTGCGGTGTCGTTTACGAACGTGACGAGCGTAGACAGTCCAACATTCAGGCCGCATAATTTCTTACAACGTGAAAAAGACACCGCGACCGCTCGGGTGCCTGCTTGCAGATTAAGAACCTGCTCCAAGCCGTACCCCGCGTTCTCTTCTCCAACGCCCCGCTGGACGCGCAGCTCATCGTCACCCGCCGCTGCAACCTCTCTTGCGGTTACTGCTCCGAGTACGACGACTTCTCCCAGCCCGTGCCGCTCGCAGACCTGAAGGAGCGCATCGACGCCCTGCACCGCCTGGGCTCGGTCAATATCACACTCCTCGGCGGCGAACCACTGATGCATCCGGACGTGGCCGAGATCACACGCTACGCCGGGCGGAAGTCCAACGTCAGCGTAGTCACCAACGGCTTCCTCCTGCGCAACGGCGTCATCACGGCCCTCAACGACGCCGGCCTCAACAACCTGACCATCTCCATCGATACGCTCCACGCCGACCCGTCCCGCTACATCCAGAAGTCGTTCCGCTCGCTGAAGACGCGGCTGGAGCGCCTGGCCCGGCTCGCAAAGTTTGACGTGCACGTCACGGCCGTCCTCTGCGAGTCATCGAAGGACGACTTCCGCGAGCTCGTCCAGGAGGTGCAGTCGTTCGGCTTCCGTATGTCTTTGAACCTGATCCACAACGACCGCGGCTACGTCACGATCAAGGGCCAGCCGTACCTGGACCTGTACGAGGACTTCTACGCCAACGGCAAGCCGTTCACGTTCCTGGACTATGAGTACGGAAAGAAGCTGCTGCAGGGCGAGACGCCGGACTGGACCTGCCGCGCCGGCTCCCGCTACCTCTACGTCGACGAGCACGGCGACGTTCAGCTCTGCGCCTCGCAACTGGGTCGCCTTCAGAAGCCGATCGTCGAGTACACGCAGGACGACTTGAACGCCAACGCGAAGACGAAGAAGGGCTGCGAGGAAGGTTGCTCCGTCGGCTGCGCTTTCCGCTGCTCGCTCGTCGACAACGACAAGCCAGCGTTCCTCAAGGCGATCGTGCGCGGCGCTACCCGCGGCACGCTATTCGACAACGGCCGGCGGACGCAGAAGTCGCCAAAGTTCCGCGCCGAACCCGCCCTCGGCGACGACTAACGCCCACTCAGACGTCCTTCAGATCGTAGCCGCAGCGCCTTCAGGCCTGCCTAAAATTCGCGCGAGCGAGGTTGTCCGGCGCACCATCCAGGATCGGTGCGCGGGATGACTGCAGGCAGAGCCGGAAGCCCTGCGGCTACGGGCGCTGTAGCAGCGCTCAAACGTCGGCGGTTACTGCGTTCTCGTAGTGCACTAGCGAGACAAGGCGCCCGCCGCTCTCGAAATCGATGGCGATGAGGTCGATGCGCCATTGCTCCGACAGTTACCGGCAGTCCTGAACCGTCCTGACTCGCCCTGATCTGGCCGATTTCGTATCTAATCCCAGTCGTTGAGTCCGGCCTCATCCTGAAATGCCCTGCCCTGTTCTGCTTCGTATGGTGGGGAAATGGTGGGTTTCTGGGGCGGGTAGTGGGTGCGTGCTAGATCAGTTGTCATGGTCTTCGTACGAGCGTAGTTCCGTGGAATCTGTATCGATGCCTTATCAATTCTACCACCTTCAGGGTAGTCAACAGCATGGGTGCGCCTCGATGGGATCCATGCTATCGGCTACTCCCTGCCCGTTGGAGGGGTAATGTACCCCCCTCCCCCCAAGACTAAGGTGCCTTCTTACACATTTAAT
>JADFKG010000013.1 GCA_022565075.1 Chloroflexota bacterium
CGAGCAGATCCTCGTCGAACATCACGGCGCGCGCCGCCAACTCCCCGGACGGGTCGAGAACGATCGAGCCGCCGTCGAAGACAAGTTCGTCCTGGCCGCCGACCTGGTTCGTGTAGCAGACCCAGACGCCGTAGTCTCGGGCGCGCCGGGCGAGCATCTCCTGGCGCTCGGCGTACTTACCGGCGTGGTACGGCGAGCCGTTGATGTTGAGGATTACCTTCGCGCCGGCGGCGGCCTGTTCCGCGCAAGGATCGCCCGGAACCCAGATATCCTCGCAGATGTTCACGCCAACGGCGACGCCGCCGATCGTGAAGACGGGGGACTCGTCGCCGACGACGAAGTAGCGCATCTCGTCGAAGACGCCGTAGTTGGGCAGCCGCTGCTTGCGATACGTGGCGAGGAGGCGACCGTCGTGCACGATAGCCGCCGCGTTGTAGATGCCGGCCTCGTCGGCGTCCACGAAGCCGATGACGGCGCTCAAGCCGGTGCAGGCGGCGACAGCGGCGTCGAGGGCGCGCCGGCCGTCCGCGACGAAGCCCGGGCGCAGAAGCAGGTCTTGCGGTGGGTAGCCGGTGATCGTCAGCTCCGGGAAGGAGACGACGTCGACGCCGGCGTCACGGGCACGAGCGGCGAAGTCAGCGATCTTGCGGACGTTGCCGTCGAAGTCGCCGATGGTGGTGTTGAGCTGGGCGAGGCCGACGCGAAGAGTGCTCATGCCGCGCTTAGTGTACTACGTACACTTACCGCCCGTTCGTACCCCGTTTCGCACCCACTCATTCCCGCCCGGCCGCGCCATGAGCACTCTACAAGGCACTCATCCGCTTGACCCTCATGCGCCCCTGTGATATTTCCTACAAACGTATGCGGCGCGGCCAGATTGGCCCGCTCAATTCCCCGGGAGTACACATGGAATACATTCAGACGATCCTCTTTCAGATACCGGCCACGCAGCTTGAGCAAGCCTCCGAGGCGGACGGCCTGTTCGCTGAGCTGGACGGACACCGCAAGCACCTCCAGGGCATCGGCGGTTTCCGCGACATCCGCATCACGCGATCGATCAACAACGAGGGCAACGTCCTCGTTGTCGTCGAGACACGCTGGGCGGACGACACCAGCCTCGTGCGCTACGAGACGCAGGAGCCGAACGCGGCCACGATCGTGCGGGCTCACGAGAGCATCCTCGTCCGCGACAGCGTGCAGGTGCTGGACATGGAGACGCTGCGCACGGAGGCGTCGTTCAAGCAGGCGGAGGACGCCGAGAGCGCCCGCGAGCGCGTGATACTGCCGATCGCTATCCCCCTCGGCATACTGGCCTTCGCGCTGCTGGCGATCTACGGTCTGTCGCGCGTCTACCTGGAGATAGGGGGCAACGGCGCGGTGGCGCTGGCAGCCGGCCTGGCGATCGCCGTTATGCTGTTCGCCTTCTACTTCGCGGCCAACCCGCGTGCACCCGGCTGGCAGATCGCAGGCGTCCTCGCCATCTTCGCGATCGCGCTCGCCGGCGGCACAGCCTGGGCGCTGATCGAGGAGGATGAGCCACGCGCCGAAGAGAACGGCGGCGAACAAGCGAACGGAGACGCCACTGACGGCGAGCCGACCGATGGCGCGCTAACGGGCGGCACCATGATTATCCTGGGCGACAACTTCTTCGAGTACGAGGGTGAGAGGGAACCCGCTATTTCCGTCGCGCTCGGCGAGGAAGTGACGTTCGAGCTCGAAAACCAGGGCTCCGCCACCCACAACTTGCAGGTAAGCGGCACGGACGACACGTATACTGTCGACATTTGCAAGCCCGACGACTCCTCGAGATTTTGCTCCGATCCGGGCGTGATCGGTGGCTCGCAGTCGGCCACGCTGACGGTCCAGTTCGACGAGCCAGGCACTTACAACTTCCGTTGCGACTTCCACCCCACCGAGATGATGGGCACGCTGGTCGTCGAATAGCCCGAAGAGTCCGGGCGAAAGACGAGAGCTCTGCTGCGGCGGGGCTCTTCTCGTTGCGGTCTAGCGGTTGGCGTTGAGGCCGGCGCGAGGTGGCTCTTCCTTGGCCTCGGCCCAGGGCAGCCCCTGCCCGGAGGACTCTTCTTCCGCGTACCACCTGAAGAAGGCGGCGCCGATGAACCCCCAGAGGATGAGGCTGCCGACGACCTTCATGACGAAGGCAGCGAGCTGCTGGTCACCCAGGGGATCGAGGCCCCAGATCCGCGGCGACTGCTCGTAGAAGTCGTAGACAGCCGTACGGGAGAAGGTGATGAAGGAGCCGATGACGGCGGGGACCAGCGACTGCACGAACAGGTACGCCATCTGGTACGGGTAGCTCAGCCGTGGCAGGCCCGGCACCTTCGTGATGATCGCCCACCACATCATCAGCCCCACGGTAACGGTCCAGACGTGCACGGCGAAGTGGAACGATTCGTTCCGCAACTGGTAGTCGAAGACGTGCGGCAGGTGGATGATGACGAGCGTCATGTTGAAGGCGAAGATCGCGACCAACGGATGAAGGACGATCTTCGCCACCGGCAGCACGCCTCTGCGGATAAGGAGCGCCTGGAAGAGCCACGTCGGGATGCCGGCAAGGAGAAGCGGCGGCGCCACGAAGACGAATAGCAGAAGCTGCACCGTGTGCACGCTGAGCAGGTGCTCCTCGCTGATGTCGTGGATCGGCGAGGCGCCAGCGACGAAGAGCGTGAGGACGCCGAGGCAGAAGAAGATGACCTGGCTGCGCGAGACCTGTCCCGCGTCAGGAAGCCGCGGCCGCCAGACCTTGAGCGCGTACCAGTACAAGGCGAGCAGCCCGACGCAGACGATGATGGCTTCGAGGTGCAGGTGCCAGTTGAGAAGCTCCTGGCCGTTTGCGTGAAGTAGGATCATCTCAGTTCCGCCAGTCGCCGCCTCCCTACAGAAGCGGCACCATTCAAGTCAAGCTCCCGCGCAGCACCGCTATGGCCACCCCGAAGACGACGAACGCCAACGCCAGACCACCGGCAAAGAGGATACTGAACAAGCTGGCGTCAAACTTCAGGTGCATGAACCAGAGCACAACCATCGCGAACTTCACTACGGAAAGCGTCAGGAGCATCGCGACCAACAAGGTGAAGTCCAGGTCGAGGTAGTAGAGCCCCACCTCCGCGGCCGTGATGATGGCGAGGATAACGCCGATCTGCACGTACTCCAGTGCGCCCGGGTGCTTGTCGTCGTGAGCGCCGTCCGCGTCTTCGCGGATTAGCGGTTCGCCTCGCTTCTTTCGGTATTCAGCCAGAGTCATAGTCGCGCCCCTACGGTTGTATCAGATAGACGAGTGTGAAGATTACGATCCAGACGATGTCCACGAAGTGCCAGTAGAGGCCGGCCAACTCTATCGCCAGGCTGTCCTTCTGCTGGATGCCACCACGCATAGATACGACGAACAACGACAGGAGGATCAGCACGCCCACCGTGACGTGGGCACCGTGGAAGCCCGTGAGCACGAGGAATGTCGTACCGAACAGGTTCGTGCTTAGCGACAGGCCTTCATGGTTGAACTCCGTGAACTCGAACACCTGGCCGGCGATGAAGAGCGTGCCCAGCATGGCGGTGGTGAAGAGCCAGATCCGCAGGTTGCGCACGTTGCCGCGCTGAATCGCCGCCAGTGCCAGCACCATCGTCACGCTGCTCATGAGCAGGATGAAAGCGCTGACGGAGGTGAACGGGATATCGAACAGATCCTCTGGATAAGGACCAACGACGCTGCGGCCGCGGTAGAGCAAGTAGGCGGCGATGAACGAGCCGAAGAAGAGACAGTCGGACGCCAGGAAGAGCCACATAAGCAGCTTCCGGTTGTCCAGGCCGGTGGAGGTTTCCAGGTGGTCCGTTGCGGCGGCCTGGGCCACTACTCCTCCTCCGTGGCGGGCTCTAGGACCCAGCCAAAGAACCCGATCAGGATGAGCGCGAAGCCCACTGGAACGAGTGCAAAGTCGTAGATCAGGCCCGTGGCGACGACCGGGAAGCCGGAGGCGGCGATGAGCGGCATGTATGACGGCGACGGCAGGTGAATGCCGTGACCGTGCTCGCCCTCAGTTTCGTCCTCCGGCGTCTCGGCATCTGCGGCGCTGCCTGAGACCACGGGAACGATGCGGCCGGTCTCGTCCTCCCGGTACTTCTGATGCCAGAACGCATCTCTCGACGTGACCGTCGGGATCTCCTTGAAATTGTACTCCGGCGGTGGGGAGGGGATCGACCACTCCAGCGTGCGGGCGTCCCACGGGTCGGGGCCCGACTCCTCGCCCCGGCGCAGGCTGAAGAAGAAGTTGATGAGGAAGACAAGGACTGAGGCGGCGATGAAGAATGCGCCGACAGACGACATCAGGTTCCACAGGTTCCAGCCCAGCTCGCTGTCGTAGGTGTAGATGCGACGGGGCATGCCCAGGAGGCCGGATATCTGCATCGGGAAGAAGGTAAGGTTTAAGCCGACGAGCATGAGCCAGAAGTTGACGTGGCCGAGCTTCTCGTTCATCAGCCTGCCTGTGAACTTCGGGAACCAGTAGTAGATACCGCCGAACAGGCCGAAGATGGCGCCGCCGAAGAGGACGTAGTGGAGGTGCGCAACGACGAAGTAGCTGTCCTGCTGCTGGAAGTCCGATGGCACCATGGAGTGCAAGACGCCGCTGAGGCCGCCAAGCGTGAACATCGCCACGGTGCCGACGGCAAACAGGAGCGGCGGCCGGAAGCGGATCGAGCCACCCCATAAAGTGGCCATCCAGTTGAAGACCTTCACCCCCGTCGGCACAGCGATCAGGATCGTCGTGACGCCGAATGCGGAGTTGGCTACGGTCCCCAGGCCCGTCGTCAGCATGTGGTGCACCCAGACGCCCCAACTCATGAAGCCGATAGCGATCCCGGAGAAGACGACGAACGCGTAACCGAACAGCGGCTTGCGTGAGAACGTGGGTAAGATAGCCGAGATGATGCCGAACGCCGGCAAGATGAGGATGTAGACCTCCGGGTGGCCGAAGAGCCAGAACATATGCTGCCAGAGCAACGGGTTGCCGCCGGCCTCGGCGTTGAAGAAGTTGGCATCGAACAGGCGGTCGAACGTCAGCTCGAAGAGCGCGACGGAGATGATCGGCATCGCGAAGATGATCAGGAACGACGTGATGAGCGTCATCCAGACGAAGACTGGCATGCGGAAGAGCGTCATTCCAGGCGCGCGCATGTTCAGGATCGTAACGACGAAGTTGAACCCGCCGGCGAGCGAGGCGAGACCGAACATCTGGAGGCCGAGCATCCAGAAATCCAGCCCGTGTCCCGGCGTGAACTCCCGCAGGTTGAGCGGCGCGTAGCCGAACCAGCCAGCGTCAGGCGCGCCCAGCTCGCCGTTGAGGATGTCGCCCGTGAAGAAGCTGGCGTTGAGGAAGATGGCACCGGCCAGGAACAGCCAGAAGCTGAAAGCGTTGAGTCGCGGGAAGGCAACATCGCGGGCGCCGATCATCAGCGGCACGAGCAGGTTGAAGAAGGCCGAGCTCATCGGCATGACGACGAGGAATATCATCGTCGTGCCGTGCATCGTGAACAGGCGATTGTAGGTGTCCGGACCGAGGAAGCCGGAGTCCGGCTGGGCCAGCTGCACGCGCAGGAGCAGAGCCTCTACGCCACCGAGGATAAAGAAGGCGAACGCGCTGACGCCGTAAAGGATGCCGATGCGCTTGTGATCGACGGTGGCGATCCAGCTCCAGATGCTGCCATAGTCCGCAGCGGCGTGACGGACGCCCTTGAGCGCCTCGGACAGGGGACTCCGTTTCGGGACGGCTATCGACGCCATGCCTTAGTCTCCACTACTCCAGCATCTCCGCCGCCCAGGCGTCCAGTTCGTCCTGGGGCTGGGCGATCACTGTCATTGTCATGTTGGCGTGGTTCAGGCCGCAGAACTCCGCGCACTGGCCGGAGAAAGACCCCGGTTCGTCAGCCCGCAGCCAGAGCACGTTCACCTGGCCCGGGACGATATCCAGCTTGCCACCGAGCTTGGGCAGCCAGAAGCTGTGGATGACGTCGACCGACTCAAGGTAGAACGCCACTTCTCGGCCGGCGGGAATATGAAAGCCGCTCTGGTCAAAGACTGACAGTGGGGTGCCGTCTTCGTCCGTGTACTCCGGATACTGGAACTCCCAGCTGAAGCGCTGGGCGATGACGTTTACACGGAAGGCGTCTTCGGATGGCTCGCGGCCGATATCCCAGATCGTCACCACCATCGGAACGGCGATGGCGAGCAGGAGGATGGCCGGCGCGATCGTCCAGGCCAGCTCCAGGCGCATGTTGCCATGGACTTGCGGCGGGACGTAGTTCGAGTCGCGCTCGCGGAAGCGCAGCATGATGACGAGCAACCCACCGAGCACGATGATCATGATGACGATCGCCGGCCACATCGCCAGGTAGAAGATGTCGGCCTGCTTTTTCGCCACCTCGCCCTTGGGGTCGAACGTGTTCTGAGGCGTGTCAGTGTCGCAGCCGCTGAGGAAAAGGGCGAACAGCGCTAGCAGGGCGAGGAGCGGGATAAAGCGCCCCAACCGCCGCAGCTGGAATCCGGCAAACGGTCGCTTGACGGTTCCGACCCGCAGCATGGCTACAGCAGCCCCTCCACGGCGATGGCGCCGAACAGTAGCGCGAGGTAGACGAGCGAATAGCGGAAGAGGTCGGAGGCGCGGCGCGCGGAGGCATCGCGCCACAACCGCACAGCGAAGAAGAGGAAGCCGCCACCGAGCAGAGCCGCCGCTGCGTAATAGAAGGCGGTGGCGTCGGCGACGACAGCGAGCGCGATCGTGCTGGCCACCAGGGCCAGCGAGTAAAGGAGTATCTGGCGCCTGGTCTCTTCGGGTCCGGAGACAACCGGCAGCATGGGCACGCCGGCGCGCTCGTAGTCGCCGCTGTAGTTTAGCGACAGCGCCCAGAAGTGCGGCGGCGTCCAGAAAGTGATGACGGCGAACATGAGCAGAGCTTCGGCGCTGATGGCGTTGGTCACCGCCGCCCAGCCGATCACGGGAGGTAGCGCACCGGCGGCGCCGCCGATGACGATGTTCATCGGCGTGCGGCGCTTCAGCAGGAGGGTGTAGACGACGATGTAGAAGGCGAAAGCGCCGATCGTAAGAAAGGCGGCCAGCGCGTTGACGAACGCCTGCATGAAGAAGAACCCGCCCGCACCAAGCAGGAGGCCGAACAGCGCCGCCTTCTCCGGCTCCACTTGCCCCGAGGGCACCGGTCGGCCCTGGGTGCGCAACATCAGCTCGTCGATGTCGCGGTCGAAGTACATGTTCAGGGCGTTGGCGCCGCCAGCGACGACGGTGCCGCCCAGCACAGTGGCCAGGATCAGCCAGGCCGAGGGCAGGCCGCCCTCAGCGAGGATCATGGCCGGGATCGTGGTGACGACGAGCATGCCGATGATGCGTGGCTTCGTCAGCCGCAGATAGGCGGCGATAGTCTCGCGCGCGCCGCGCGCAACACGTCCCGTCGTGGTCGCCGTACTAGCCAAGTGAGGAATCTCCGTAAGCGTGCTCAGGGCGGGTGATCGCCCATACAACAGATGACACTAGCATGGCCCACACGGCGGACGCCAGCGCCAGGTGAACGATGCGCACCCATGTCGCCAGATCGAGCCAGATGTTGGCCGCGCCGAAGAGCGACTGAGCAACGTATGCGGCGAAAGCCGCCGCCAGTCCCCAGACGATGGGCGACGACGCGCGCCGGCGGACGGCGACTAAGAGCGCACCAGCCACGACGACGCCGACGAGGCCGGCGACGACGCGATGCACGTAGTGCAAGTAACCCGCCTGGCTATCCGCCGGCACGAGCTTGCCGTCGAAGAGCGGCCAGTCGGGATAGGCGAGCCCGGCGTCGGTCTGGGACACGAAGGCCCCGAGGATGATCACGGCGTAGACGCCGGCAAGGCCGAGCACGGACAGCGGCGCCAGCGACGAGAGCGACGGTCGCTCTTCGGTCCAGGCGCCGGCGGCGATGAATATGAGCAGCGAGATCAGCGCCAGTGCGATCGAAAGGTGGATCGCGACGACACCGGCGGCGGTCTCGGTACCGACGGTGATGCCGCCGACGATGACCTGGGCCGCCAGCAGGATCACGGTAGCCACAGCCGCCCACTTCATCGCCGCACGGTGCCGGTAGAACCGCCATACCTGCAGCGCCATGCCGAGGATCATGAACCCGACCAGCGAGGCCACCAGCCGGTGAGAGAACTCGATCAGCACTTTCGTCTCCGCGGGCGGAATCACCTGCCCGTGGCAGAGCGGCCAGTCGGGACAGGCGGTGCCGGAGTCGGTTGCACGGACCACGCCGCCGAGGACGATCAGACCGTAGGTCGCAAGGACGGTGATCAGGCCGAGGATGCGTAGGTCCAGTAGACCCGAGGCGTATTTCTTCAGAGTAGATCCTTCGGCGGGGAGACCGCTCACGGCGGGCGAACTCTCCACGGCTACGCTTCCAGGCGCCCGCCCGAAGGCGGACGGGATGAAGGTGACCTGTGACGGACGGACGGCCTGATCGCGATCATTGTGTGAAATATCACAAGGGATGGCGGCTCTTGTCAAGGTTGCGGCGTCCGTCCCTTGCTCTTAGGCACTATCGCCACGATACTTCCACCTGAACCGAACCTATCAGGAGCTGACGATGACCGACGAGAAAGAGACAAGCGCGGACGACCCAGGCCCGGTCGATAAGGCGGCCACCGCGATCAGAGATAACCTGCCGAAGAGCCTCCTGCTCTCGGACGTGGTGGGCGAGCCACCCGCACCGGGCCAGCCAGCGGTCTACGTCCCGCCGACGACGCCGCTGCGCACGGAGTCACGCCAGTTGATCCACGACCGCGCGCTCAAAGACATCACTCGCCTGCGCTTCGGCTTCCCGACCGAGAAGTACCCAGACTACAAGACGTACGTGAACCATCCCGCCCGCACGATGGGCGCGGCGATGGAGGGCGGCCTCGTGGCCTACCCGGACATCGTCGTCGTGCAGCACCCCGAGAACAACTGCAAGGTCGTGGCCGAGGTGGAGACGAACGAGACGGTGCGCGAGGCGGTAGCGCGATTTGAGTGGCTGCCGTACGCGGAGCTGGCACCGCTCTACCTCTACGTACCGGTGGGCAAAGGCGACGAGGCGCTGGCACTCTGCCGCCAGCTGGACATCCCGGTCGTTGGCATTCGCACCTGGCGTTATATCGCCGGCTACGATGACCCCGAGATCAACGACCACTACTAGATCCCGAGTGAGCCCCGAGGACACGCTGCCGCCGGGGCTGCGCCGTTAGCCGCGCCCCCCTGACGCCGGAACAAGAAGAACCGGCCGCAGACGGACTGGTTCGCCAGCCACATCGCCCGTTACTGGGAGGCGCCCATCTACTGCCGGTTGGAGCAACGACGCCCAATCGTTGCACTGTGTAATACGCTGGCTGAGTTGCGCGGGATTCGCGGGCCGGTCAGTCCTTGACGGACTCGACGCGCAGCTTCATGACGCCGGCGGGCACGTCGACCTCGACTTCGTTGCCTTGGACGCGGCCGATGAGAGCCTTGCCCACGGGTGATGCACTGGAGATCTTGCCGTCGGCGGCGTTGGCTTCGGTCGGGCCAACGATTGAGTACCGAGTCTCGCGCCCGTTGCCGAGATTGGTCACGGTGACGGTGCAGCCGACGCGCACGCGCCCGGTGCCGCCGGCGCCGACGATCACCGCCCGCTTGAGCATCTCGTCGATGTCGCGGATGCGGGCCTCGATCTGGCCCTGCTCGTTTTTGGCTACATCCAGCGGAGCGTTCTCACGGAAGTC
The DNA here is from genome assembly GCA_022565075.1 of Chloroflexota bacterium. Classification (GTDB taxonomy): domain Bacteria; phylum Chloroflexota; class Dehalococcoidia; order SM23-28-2; family RBG-16-64-32; genus CF-162. The sequence continues at coordinate 9,797 of JADFKG010000013.1, forward strand.
TTTGTCGAGCATCGCCCTGCGGATATCCTCGCGGACACTGATCCGCTGCTCCATGAGCGACTGGAGCTCCACTTTGAGCGCGTCTACGCCATCTTTTGTCAGTTCGATGTCGGACGATGGTGCGGCGGCCCCGGCATCGATCCCCCTCCTTGCCTTGGTGGCCTTCTTGAGGCGCAGGTGGGCGCCAAGGTTTTGCTCCAGCACGCCCTCCTTCTTCAGGAACACGAAGAATCCCCGCACCTGTGCGGCGCGGCGGGATGTGTCAGGGCTGGAGGGGCCCATCGCTTCGGCGTACGTCGCGACGTCGTGACCGCGCATGGCGCCAAGCGGCTTGTCGGAGCCATACCAGCGGCTCAGGCGATCGAGTTCAGCGAGCGCCGCTCTTCGGGCAGGGCCCTTCACGGTATCGATGTACGAGGCGACTGCCTCACCTAGGGTGATTTCGGTCACGGCTCCGCATTCTAAGAACGGGCGCGCCGTAAAGTCAACGCGGCGGCTGCCTACGGGAGGAAGCCGGGAGGCGCCCGGTCGTCGGTCGTGGCGGTCGGCGTGGTCTGCGGGGTCGGCGGTGAGGTGGGCGTTGGCGCCACCGTCGCGCCGCCGCCGCCGGGAGCCGGAGTCGGCTCGGCCGGGACGTCTGTGGGCTCGACTGGGGCGTCTGTGGGCTCGGCCGACGGATCGGTCGGCGCCGGCGTTGCATCGCCCACGGCGATCGGGTCACGCAGGTCGAAGCCGAGCACGCCTGCGAGATCGCGCGCCGCCGTGTCGATCGCGGCGATGACGGCCTGGTCCACAGCGGCCACAGGGCTGCCGTCGGATGCCGAAGCAAGTATGTCCAGCGTGTTCGGCAAGATCGCTTCAAGCTCGACCGCGCTCTCTTGCAGCTCCTCCGGAGACGCGCCCGCGAGTTGGTCGAAGAGCGCCGAGATCGCGGCGAGATCGGCGGACTGAAGCTGGCCGCCGCTCTCGAGGTGCTGAGTGATCGAGTCGATCTGGTGGCCCAGGTTGAAGACAACCGCTGGGCTGGAGGGGTCGTTCACGGACGTGCCGCCCTTTTCGCTGCCGCCCAGGTCGATGCCGCCGACGGTAATCGCCAGTACGGCAACGGCGACGGCCGCGGCCGCGGCGAATCCGCCGAAGACTGGCTTGCGGAAGAGGCCGGAAAGCCAGCCGCGCTTCTCGAAGCTGCCTTCGAGGTGGCGGAGGTTCCGGCGCGCAGCGGCGTCGGCGAGGAAGCGGCTGCGGATGCGTTGCTCGACGGCAGCGGGCGGTGTGTAAGACTGGAAGCTGTCAAAGACGCTGAGAGCGGTACGCAGCAGCGGCTCGAGCTCTTCGGCCTGGGCCGGGTAGAGGGCGAGCGACTCATCGAGGCTGCGGCGTCCTGCGATGCCGGCCTCGATGCACTCTTCTAGTATCTCGTTAAGCTTTTTCACTCTTCTCATACACCTTTGATTTGGGCCGTTTCTTGGGCTGGCCCATCATTTCCCTTAGCTTTGCTATCGCCTTATGTTGTATGACCTTTACGTTGCCTTCTCCCTTGCCCATTGCACGAGCGGTTTCCGCAACCGTGAGACCTGCCGCGAACCGCAAGGAGATCACTTGCCGCTGAGCGTCCGGCAGTCTTTTCGCTGCCTGCATCACCTCATTCAGGGTCACGCGCTTCTCGACAAGCTCTTCGGGCCCTGCTGAGTCGACCGGCATGCCGTCGTTCAACTGGCTGGACCGACCCCTGGCGGTTTCCTTGCGCCGCTGGCTGATGACCGCGTTGTGTGCGATGCGGAACAGCCAAGCTGAGAAGGGTGCCTTGCGATGCTCGAAGCGCTTGATCGCCTCAAGCACGCGCATGAAGACTTCTTCCGTCAGGTCCTCGGCGTCGTATGTGTTGCCCGTGCGGGCAAGTATGTAACGGTACAGCCGAGGGAAATAGGTCTGATATAGCTCTGACAGCGCGGCCTGGTCGCCGGCTTTGGCCGCGTCTACGAGAAGGCGTTCGGCCTGAGCATCGCTATTAGGGCTCACTGGGCAATCCTCCCATTAAGCCCCCCAATTTGGCTTGAGCGGCGGTTGCCCGTGTATCTTACCCTATTTTCCCCGTCGCCTGATAAAACGCAGCCCCGTGTGGAAAAGTTACCTTGATAGCGCTTCAATTCCGAATCCCGCCCGCTTCGACGATCGTATTCACGTTGTGTTCACTGAGACTCAATTGCTATCCTTTGCCCGTGAAGGCTATTCGCGTGCTCGGTCGTAAACGGTTCTTGTTGGCGAGCGTCACTATTGGCGTGGCGTCTGTCGCGGCGCTGTTCCTCGCGATCGTCGTCATCGTCTCCGGCGCTGCCAGCGTAAAGGCTGTTCGCGTGCTCGATGGTAAGCGTCGCGTGCTAGCGGGCGCTAGCATCGGCGTGGCGTCTGCTATGGCGCTCGTCTTCGCCGTCGTCGTCATCGTCTCCAGCGCCGTCAGTGATGACCTCGGCCTCCCCAGCGACGGCTCCCTGGCCGATATTCTGGAGGAAGATTCACCCTCCGGCAACGGTGGAGTTGTCGGTGCCGACGAGCCGGAACTCGTCTCGGTTCCCCAGGGGCCTCTTCCTGTTCGCGTTGACATACGTGGCATCTTCATCGACGCTCCGGTCATCACGCTCGGTGTCGGCGACGACACGATTCCGGAGGTGCCCCAGCGGCCTGACCAGATCGCCTGGTACAATTTTAGCGCAACGCCGGGGCAGAAGAGCAACGCTGTTTTCAGCGGACATGTTGATTGGCAGACATCACGTGGCGACCCGATTCCAGGCGTCTTCTACCGCCTCCGTGAGCTTCGCATCGGTGATACGGTCACCGTGACCCTGGAGAACGATGAGGTGCTGGAGTACCGAGTGACTGGCAACGTTGCCACCTCCTACGATGACCCCAACGTCATCCGGTCGATGGACCCGACGGTTCGCGACGTCATTACGTTGATAACCTGCGGTGGTTCGTGGGAGTACGACCCCGCCAAGGACAACGGTGGCAATTACAGCCATAGAGTCATCGTGCGTGCGGAGCGTGTTCAGTCCGCGGCCGCGGCGGCAGTCCCGGCTACCAGCTAGTCAGCGCGAAAACGACTGTCGCGCTAGGAGCGACGCCTACGAACGATCGGCGCCCGTCACCCTGGATGTCCCAGGCGTCGCTGACCGTCCGTAACGAGCGCCACCAGGAACCAGTGGAGTCCTGCGGCGTCGTGGCCTTGATTTCAGGCGTCGGCGTGCTCACCGGCTTGCTATCCGATGTCTCTGCCGGTGTGGCTTTCGGAGTGGCGGCCAGAGTGTTCGTGGGCGCCGGCGGGGGCGGTGGCTCGACCGGGTCCTGTACGAGCGGCGCGGCAGCGGCGGTCGGCTGGGGCTCGGGTACGGGCGGCGGCGCTGGCACTGGCGTCGGTGGCGCCGTCGGCGGTGCCGGTGGCGGCGCGGTGTGTCCGCCGAACTCCGTCGCCCAGTACCAGCCGAAGGTCGAGCCGGCGTCGAACTGGCGCGCGATGCCGATGACCGTGTAGTGCTCACCCAGCATGTTGACGTTGTGCCCGGGCGATCCCGTCCACATCTCGAACGATGCCTGCGCGCCTTCCGTTCCGGCGACGAGGTTTTCTCCCCGCCAGGTGTTGTAGTCGTAACCCATCTGGTCCATGCGCACGAACGGGTCGCGGCCCAGCGAGTCCGTGTGGCTGAAATAGTCGTTGGAGGCCATGTCGTTGGCCATCCAGAGCGCGACCTCGTTTAGCTGTGGGTCGAGGGCCAGTGTCCCGAGACCCTCCGCCGCGCGATAATCGTTAATGATGTTGAGAAACGCCTGCTCTTCGGAATCGAGCGCCTCTGCCACCCGCGTGTCGACCGCGACCAGCGCGGTGATGGCCAATACCGCCAGCAGCGGTATCACGGCGAAAAAGCGAGCAATCCCGAGCCATTGGTGTCTCGATATGCCCTCTCCAGATCGTCTATCGCCCTCTAGCGGGACTACGATCTTGCGCAGCGCGTGTGGGGCCGTGCGCCCGTCCAAACCGTTCAACATGCAAAGGGCAAGATGACCCCTACCTGGTGTCGTTACGAATGGACGCCCTAACCTTCGTTTTGAAAGAGTTAAGGCTCGGTTTGACACCGGAGAAGGCCGCCTCCCTCGCCCGCTACGCCGCGATGATCCGGGCCGAACGCGAACGCTCCTCGCTCGTCTCCCGCCGCAGCATGGAAACGATCGAGCGGCGGCACTTCGCGGAGTCGCTCGCGCTGCTCAGGGCGCTGGAGGAGCGGGACCTGCTCCTCTCGCCAGCGCTGGACGTTGGTAGCGGCGCCGGGCTTCCGGGGCTGCCGATCAAGATCGCCCGGCCCGACCTGCGCCTGACTCTGCTCGAGTCGAACGAAAAGAAGGCATCGTTCATGGAACGGGTGATCGCCGAGCTGTCGCTGGACGGCGCGAGCGTCCTCAGCGCGCGTGCGGAGGAGGCCGGCCGGTTGCCGGAGCACCGTGCCGCTTACGCGCTGGTGCTGGCGCGGGCGGTAGCGCCACTTCGGGTGCTGGCGGAGCTGGCTCTGCCGTTCCTGGCGGAAGGCGGAGTGCTCGCAGCGCCGAAGGGCAGCGCCGCGCCGAGGGAGGTCCGGGAAGCGCAGGCAGCGCTGGAGGAGCTGGGCGGGGCGGTCGAGGAGACGGTGCGCCTGACGACGCCGTCACAGGAACGGGCGCTGACGCTCCTGATCGTGCGTAAGACGGGCGAAACGCCAGAGCGCTACCCGCGACGGCCCGGTATTCCGCGCAAACGTCCGCTATAGCGCCCTGCAGGGGATGAACGCACGAGTCGGTGATACAATATCCGCGATCTACGGCTTATGACGCGACTTACCCGGCGCTCCCCGATCGGAAGTGATAGCGCACGGACGATGGGCTGGCTCGGCCGCATCGCCCGGCTCGACTACACCGTCTTCGACGAGTTGCGCTCCGAGCGCTCGGCGACCCCGATCGCCATCTTCATCGTCCTCGTCGCCGGCGTGATCGCCGGCCTCGGCACCTTTGGGTGGGCGCTGCAGCACGACGACTTCGGTGGCGTCAACGTGATGGAAGTGCTGCTCAAGGCCGCCGTCATCGGCAGCATCGTGCAAACGGGGGTCTGGTTCGCCTGGGTTTACATCACTTACATGCTGGCGGCGCGCGTCTTCGGCTCCGTGGTGCACTTTAGCGAGCTGATGCGGGTGATGGGGTTCGCCTTCGCCCCGGTCGCGCTGGGCCTGCTGATAGCGATCGCGCCACTCGCGGTGCCGTTCGGACTGCTGGCGTTCGGTATAACGCTGATGCTGACAGCGGCGGCGGTGGAGCGGGCGGCAGAGATAGAACCGCGCCAGGCGATGCTCTCCACGCTGGGCGGGTTCGCCGTCTTCCTCATGTTCATGGGCGCCTTCGCCAACGTGATGGAAGTTGCCACGTTCGGTGGCCTGGCACCGGGCATCCTCTTCTTCTCACTCGACCTCTAGGCCGGCACTGCTACGCTGCGATAAGCTGGCCCCATTCGGCCACGCGACGAGGCTGACCAAGGATAGGAGATTCGTCCCATGAAGGTTGGACTGCAGATCCCATACTTCACCTGGCCCGGAGGCGCCGCGGAGATGGGGGGGAAGCTGGCGGACATCGTACGGACAGCCGAGGACTCCGGCTTCGACTCCGCCTGGGTGATGGATCACTACTTCCAGATCCCGATGGTGGGCCCCGCCGAAGCCGACATGCTCGAGGCCTACACCGCCCTGGGCTACCTCGCCGGACAGACGAAGCGGCTGACTCTGGGCACGATGGTCACCGGCGTCACCTACCGTCATCCCGGCGTCCTGATCAAGCAGGTGACGACGCTCGATGTGCTGTCAGGCGGGCGCGCCTGGCTGGGCATCGGCGCCGCCTGGTTCGACCGCGAGCACGAGGGGCTGGGCGTCCCATTCCCGCCGCTGAAGGAGCGCTTCGAGCGCCTGGAGGAGGCGCTGCAGATCGCCCACCAGATGTGGAACCCGGATAACAACGGGCCGTTCGACGGCAAGCACTACCAGCTCAAGGAGACGCTGAACGTCCCGGCTGCCCTCTCGAAGCCGCACCCGCGCATCCTCATCGGCGGCTCGGGCGAGAAGAAGACGCTGCGCTTCGTGGCCAAGTACGCAGACGCCTGCAACATTATCGGCATGCAGGGAGAGGACTTCGTCCGCCAGAAGCTCGAGGTCCTGCGCGGTCACTGCGAACGCGAGGGCCGCGACTACGACGACATCGAGAAGACGGTGCTGTTCGTGATGAACCCGGGCCCGAACGGCGAGAACGCCGGCCAGCTCGTTGACCAGTTCGGGAAGCTGGCCGAGGCCGGCGCGCAGACGGTGATCGGCGCAGTGATGGGTGTCGAGAAACTGAAGCCGCTGGAGGCGATGGGCAAGGACGTCATCCCGCAGGTGGCGAGCCTCTAACGGAACGGTGAGGAACTAGTCGGGGTCGTTGCCAGCGTGCCGCTCGGCACCGGCCGCTAGGGCTTACTCGCGGCTTCGACGGCTTCCCAGCGCTCCGCCCAGCCGGAGACGGCGCCGATCACCGAGTCCAGGTCGCGGCCTTTCGCCGTGAGTGCGTACTCCACTCGAACCGGTGTCTCCGGAAGGACCGTGCGGGTGACGATGCCTTCCGCCTCCAGCTCCTTGAGCCGCTCGGCGAGCATGCGGTCGCTGAGGCCCGGGACCGTTTCGCAGAGCGCGCTGAAGCGCGAGACGCCACTGAGGAGGGCGCGCAGGATAGCGCCGGTCCAGCGCCGCCCGATCAGTTCGACCGCGCGGTGATACTTCGGGCAGAAGGGCCCCATGTCGCTGTCCATCGCTTCCATTCTTACGCTTCGTAAGAGGCTTGACAAGTGTAATCTAACCCTCTTACAGTAACTTACCCAAAGTAAGTCATCGCCGCCCGTCCAGGATCGAAGAAGCAACGTATATGCAACTGGAGGGAGAAAAGGAGGACCCGGTGAACCTTAAGGCTTGCGGCCGCTGCGGCGGCGACCAGATCCGCGAAGAGGTGCTGGGGGAGACCGAACTGGTCTGCCTGCAGTGCGGGCAGAGGGAGTTCACACCACTGGACAGGCTTCCCAGCTACATGACCGTAGCCCGCGAGAGGGCCCGCCGGGCTCGCCGAGCGGCCTAAACCGTCGTCTCAGCCGAACCGGAGTCCGGAGGCGGGCTGGAGTCCGATTCTTCTTATGCGCCGCTTGCTTGACCGGTTCCTTAGCGTGTGCTCAACTAGGCGCGCAAACCTTCGCCCCAGCACCGATCGGAGAAGCCCTTGAAAGCCTGTATCAAGACCGAAAACGGCAAGGTCGAGATGATGGACATCCCGATCCCAGAGCCCGGATCCGGCGAGATCGTCGTCAAGATGAGCATGTGCACCGTCTGCGGCAGCGATATGCACTTCCTCGACGAGTTCGCTAACGAGATGCTCGCCTTCGCCTTCCCCGGCTGTGTACGCCCCGAGGGGCTGCCGATGGGACACGAAGCCGTGGGCACCGTTCACGCCGTCGGCGAGGGCGTCAAGAAGTTCGCGGAAGGCGAGCGTGTAATCTCATCGTGCCTGATCGGCTGCGGCGTCTGCCACGAGTGCGTGTCCGTTGACCACAGCCAGTGCTCCGGTGGCGGCCGCGTGCTCTTCGGCTGCCAGGCGGAGTACTACACGATCCCCTTTGCGGATCAGAACACGACGAAAGTGCCTGATTCCGTGAGCGACGAGCACGCGATCCTCGCCTCCGACATTATGTCGACGGGCTTCGGCGCGATCGAGCGCGGAGAGGCCCGCCTCGGCTCGTCCGTGGCGATCTTCGCCCAGGGCCCAGTCGGCCTCATGGCGACGGCCGGCGCGCGAGCCCTCGGTTGCGGCCTGATCATCGGCGTCGACACGATGGACGACCGGCTGGAGGTCTCGAAGAAGTTCGGCGCCAACGTCACGATCAACGCGAAAGACGAGGACGCCGTCACCAAGATCATGGCGCTGACGGGCGGCGGCGTCGACGTGGCCGTGGAGGCCGTCGGCACGCAGGCCACGTTCGAGGCGGCGACCCGCGCGGTGCGGCGGGGCGGCGTTGTATCGTCGGTCGGCGTCTACGGGCTCACCCCGCAGCTGTCGATGCCGACGATGGCGCCCTCGTTCCTGCACCGCAAAGTCGTGACCACGCTCTGCCCGTCGGGCGCCGACCGCATGGAGTACCTGGTGAGACTCCTCGAATACGGCGACTTGAACCTGGAGCCCCTGTTCACCCACAAGATGAAGCTTGACGAGATGGGGAAGGCGTACGATCTGTTCCGGGATAAGACTGACGGCGTCCTCAAGATCGCCATTACGCCCTAGCACAGCGACACTGCAGAGAAGGGGGCGGCCAGCGTGGCCGCCCCCTTCTCACTGTCTAGCTCTTAGCTTGCCGATTATCGGTAACGGCCCGCGTCATCGCAGCGTCTCTAGCTCCGGAACCCCTTAGTGTGAAATCGGAGACAGATATGCTTCAACGGCTCGCGTTCGGCAGCCTGGCAGTGCCGATGATCCTGCTCGTAGCACTACTGGTCATCCCAGGCTTCGACAAGCCCTGGGGCAGTTCCTCGTTCCATTTCTACGTCGTCTCCGCCGCCTCACTGCTGGCGGCCTTCACCTGCCTGATCCTGGTGCTCTCCGCCCGCTCTCTGCGCGAGACGCGGATACTCTTCCTCGCGCTTTCGTTCTTTGCACTCGGGATGGTCTTCGCCGTCCACGGGCTGCAGACGCCGGGCATCATCTTCGACGAGGCGACCGCCGGCCTGGAGCGCTCGCCGTGGCTGGCGACACTCTCGGCAGGTGTTTTCGCGGCGCTCAGCGTCGTCTCGGTGCGGGGACTGACGGAGCGTGTCAACGTTCGAGCCCCCGAGAGGGTGTTCCTCGGAGCCGTTGGCACGATCACGCTCTACTTCGCGATCAGCATGGCAGCGCCGAACTGGCTTGCCGGCTTCCCGACGACCAACGAGTGGTTCCAGCACCTGCTGACCGTGACGACCGTAGGCCTGCTCGTCTTCGCCGGTATCCGCTACTACCAGTCGTACCTCTTCGCGCGGCTGCCGGCACAGCTTTCCGTCGCCATCGGCCTGTTCTTCCTGGCCGAGGCGCAGATCTCGCTCGACTTCGGCACCTTCTGGTCGTACTCGTGGTGGATGTACCACGTGCTCTTCCTGGCGGCCTTCACGGCAGTCCTCGCGGGCTGGGCGTGGGAGCTGCTGCGCGCCAGGGACACCCGCGCGATCGCCGAGGGCATCGTCATGCGCGATGCGCTCAGCCAGCTCAACCGCGGCCGCTCCGCCGACCTGGTGACGCTGGCCGATCAGATTGAGAATCACGACCTCGAGACGTTCCGGCACGTCGACCGCGTGGCGGCGTTCGCCTATGCCATCGGTGACGAGATGGGAATGGGCGCGGCCAAGCTCCGAGAGCTGGTGCTCTCCGCGCAGATGCACGACCTGGGCAAGATCGGCCTGCCACCGTACATTCTGACAAAGGCGGACCCGCTCACCCTCCGCGAGTGGAAGGCGATCATGAAGCACCCGGTAAAGGGATCGGAGATCATGAACCGGGTGCCCGGCCTGGGCGCCATCGGCCGCGCGATCCGCCACCATCACGAGCGCTTCGACGGCGAGGGCTACCCGGACGGCCTGAAGGGCAACGCGATACCGGTTGAGTCGCGGATCATCGCCGTCGCCGACACGTTCGATGCGCTGACCTCCACGCGGCCGTATCGCGGGGCGATGCCGGCGGAAGAGGCGCGCGCGGAACTGGAGCGCGTCGCCGGCACGCAGCTCGACCCGGTGTTCGTTCACATACTGATCAAGCTCCTGGACAACGGCGCCCTGGCACCGAAGAAGGCGCCGAAGCCCGCCGAAGAGCACATCCAGGTCTAGCGTCCGCCGGCCCGGCCTGCGGTGACGACAACTCTGATACGCTAAGTGCATGAAGTGCCCGCGAGACCAGGCCGAGCTCAAGATCGAGCATCACCTGGGCATCGAGGTCGATCACTGCCCGACCTGCAACGGCCGCTGGCTGGACCATCACGAGCTGGATGAGCTGGAGTCGACCGTGGACTCAACCGCAGAAGAGCGCCGGGCGACGATCGAGTTCGGCGAGCGGACGAGCGACCTTGGGTGTCCGATCTGCGAACGCAAGATGACGGTCTTTCAGTACCGCGCCTACGATCTGGAGCTGGACTCCTGCCCAGACGAGCACGGCTACTGGCTGGACGCCGGCGAAGAGGGCCGCGTGCGCGACATCATCGAGGAGCGGGTGAAGGGCCTGGCGCGGGCGCGCGACGCGGAGGCCGGCTGGGGACGCTTCCTGAGCGGTCTACGCAAGAAGAAGAAGCGCTAGCTCGATACCGCTTCGCCCAGCGGCTCGTAGCTGCCGGGCGCGACGCGCTTGACGGCCTCGAAGCGGCCAGCGCGCAGCTCTTCCAGCATCTCTTCTTCCGACGCGATGTCCTTCTCGAACATCGTCGCGTAGCGCCCAACCTCAAGCGGCATGTGGGAATCGCTGCCGCCGACGTGCGGCAACCCCCGATGTGCCGCGACCTCCTGCGCCAGGTTGTTCTCACGCTCGATGCAGCCGCCGTTCAGGACCTCGACGGCATCGACCATCGAGAATACGGGGTGCTCCGCCATCTCCGCGATCGAGAGCGCCTGCGCCTCGCGCCGGTCGCCGAAGAGCAGGCTGGACGGCCCGGGGAAGTAGCGGAACGGATGGTTGATCACCATGAAGCCGCCGTGGTCTTCGACGGCGCGTCGCAGGTCGCTGGCGTAGCGTATGCCCTTCACGTCCGGGGGCAGGCCGAAGACGCCGATGTGGCCCATGTCCGTGGACCACTCGCGAGCGTTGAAGGCGAAGAGGCCGTGTTCCTCACGGAAGTGGGCGATCTCATCCGGACGCCACATGTGCATGTGCTCGGTGATCGCGACGCCGCTGAGGCCCGATACGAGCGCCTGTTCCCCCAGACGCTTCGGCGATATGTCGCTGTCCATCGATCCGACGACCGTATGGATGTGCATGTCGATTACGCTGCCCATGGACCTCCGTTCAACGGGAATGTCCGCACGCTCTGAGGCGTTGCGGCGTCATCACGATAGCATAACCCTCACGTTCGCGGGAAGGATGGCACGCAGTGAGCGAGCGGGCCCTGCACCTAAGAAATCGCGCGGTTACACTGTGCGGTATGTCAGAACTGTCGCCCGATTTCGATAGCGCGTGGCGGCGCTTCCAGGACGCGGATTCGCTGCGCCTGCTGGAGACGACGCTGGAGTGGGAGTGGACGCGCGGGCGCACGGACTACTTCGCGTTCCTG
>JADFKG010000153.1 GCA_022565075.1 Chloroflexota bacterium
ACCTGGAATCGGTGACGGCGATCGCCAAAGAGATCCGCGAGCCGGTGATCGCCGGCCTCGCTCGCGCCGTCGGGGGCGACGTGGACGCCTGCTGGGAGGCCGTGAAGCACGCCGAGAGGCCGCGCATCCACGTCTTCCTTTCCACGTCGGACATCCACATCATGCACCAGCTGGAGAAGGACAAGGAGCACGTCCTGGAGATGGCGCGGGAGATGGTGGCACGAGCGAAGGGCTACTGCGAGGACGTGGAGTTCTCGCCGATGGACGCCACGCGTTCCGTGCCAGAGTACCTCTACCGCATGCTGACCGAAGTGATCGACGCCGGCGCGACGACCGTCAACATCCCGGACACCGTCGGCTACGCGATGCCGGACGAGTTCGCGCAGTCGCTCCGCGACATCCAGGAGAACGTGCCGAACATCGACAAGGCGCGCCTCTCGGTGCACTGCCACAACGACCTGGGTCTGGCCGTGGCTAACAGCGTGGCCGCGATAAAGGCCGGCGCGCGACAGATCGAAGTCTGCGTCAACGGCATCGGCGAGCGCGCCGGCAACGCCTCACTGGAAGAGATCGTCATGGCGATCAAGACGCGGCCCGACTTCTTCGAGCTGACGACGAACGTCGATTCGAGGCAGATCCACCGCGTCAGCAGACTCGTCTCCCAGCTCACTGGCATGAGCATCCAACCGAACAAGGCGATCGTCGGCATCAACGCCTTCCGCCACCAGTCCGGCATCCACCAGCACGGCGTGACGAAGATGCGCGAGACGTACGAGATCATCGACCCACAGGAGATCGGCCTGCCGAAGGGAACGAACCTCGTCCTCAACAAGAACTCGGGCCGCCACGGCCTGAAGGCGCGCCTGGACGACCTGGGCTACGAGATCACCAGCGCCGAGTTGGACAACGTCTTCGTCGCCTTCAAGGAGCTGGCCGACAAGAAGGGCGAGATCGACGACCGCGACCTGGATGCGCTCGTCTCCGGCGAGCGCCGCACGGTCGAGGATATCTACAAGCTCGACCTGCTGCAGGTGTCGTGCGGCAATCAGGGCGAGCCGTCGGCGACGGTGCGCATCGTCGGTCCGGAAGGCGCGGCGAAGGAGGCGACGTCGGGCGGCACGGGCCCGGTGGACGCCGCCTACCAGGCTCTGAATTCGCTCATCGGCGTGCCCAACGAGCTCATCGAGTACAGCGTCAACAGCGTGACCGAGGGCATCGACGCGCAGGGCGAAGTGACCGTGCGCATCGAGGCCGACGGGCGGACGTTCGTCGGCCGCGCCGCGGACACGGACATCGTGGTGGCGTCGGCGAAGGCGCTGCTCAACGCGCTCAACCGGGCGATCGCTCAGGCGCCGCAGGGCAAGACGGAAGAGGCCTGGGCGAACCCGTAGGGCGCACCGTATCCGCGAACCGCGTAAGGGCGCAGCGCCCCGGCTTTCGCACTGTGGTTGGATAAGCCCCGGGATGTGCCGATCACCTGCTGTGGTATCGTCTCGCGGGCGCTGTGCCCCTACGCGCCACCCTACGCCGCCCGGGCGCCCCTGCATGGCGTGCCATGACTAACGCGGCTCGCACACGCGGCGGTAGCTTTGCCCAGATTTTCGGGTAGTGACATCGCCTTCTGCCTCACGAACAATGAGCGCATGACCGCACGACGAAACCACAGAGACCTCACGGAGCTAACGAGCCGTGAGCGCGAGGTCCTCGACCTCCTGGGCCTCGAGCTCACGAACGAACAGATCGCCGAGCGGCTGGGGATCAGCCTCGACGGGGCAAAGTACCACGTCTCGCAGATCCTCTCGAAGCTGGGCGTCTCACGGCGCGAGGAAGCGGTGCGCGCAACGAGCGGTCGAAGCGGCCGTTTGGCACGGCTCGGCGTACCGCTCGGCGCCAGGATCATCGGCGGCGCTCTTCTCGTACTCGCGCTCGGCGGCGCCGGTGTCCTCGCGGCAATGGTGGCCCTGGACGGCGACGCTGGGCCGGTCGTCGGCGACCACTGGCACGCTAAGTACGCAATCTACATCGGAGACGACCGACAGGAAGTGTTGTCGTCCCTCGACTCCAGCATGACAACGCCGGGCGATGGAATAATACACATCGAGCCACGAACGCCCGACGAGGAGCGAGAGAACGCATCGCTCGCTCGCTTCTTCGAAGACGCCGGTGGCGAACTCACCGACACGTCGCTGCGGCTACCTGGCAGCGATACCACCTACCGAAACGGCGATGACGTACCGGGGATTGGCGCACCGGGGAGCGTATTCATCCTGAGAGAAAGTGCGGGGGAAGACGCATGCCCCGGGGGGCCCGAACTCGCCGGACCGCATGATTTCGTGACCGCGGACTACGTGCCACAGGACGGCGAGCGCATCCGCATCCTCTTCACAACGGACGAAGCGCTCCGGCTCGAGGCAGAGGCGACATGCAGCCCGGCGAACCTTGCGCCGGGACGCACGCAATAGAAGCGCAACCCCAGCGCCTAAGCGGCTCGGGCGCCTCTGCGTGACGCCAGCTCCTGGACGACGAGCTCCAGCGCGACGCGAGTGTCCATGAGGCCGCGCTTGACGTCGAGCTCCGACTGGATGATGCGGTCGTACGCCCAGCGGATCGTCGGCCAGCTGTTGCGTGACGCCTGGTCGAGCAGGCGGTCGAGCGCGAAGTTCGGCTTGACGCCGACGCGGCGCGCGATCTCGGCCCCGGGCGCGCTCCGCTCCATCATCTCTTTGGCGATAGCGATGCGGCGGTAGCGGTTGGCAACCGTCGCCAGAAGCACCTGAAGCACCGCGCCGTCGTCGATCAGCTCCTCCAGCAGCCGCGCCGCCTTGGCGCCCTGCCCATCGACGACGGCATCGGAGAGAAAGTAGGCCTTCTGGTCGTTCGCGCGGCTCACGAGTTCTCGAACGTCGTCTTCGCGCACGGTCTCGCCGTTGGCGAAGGCGCAGAGCTTGTCGAGTTCCGAGGCGAGCATCCACGTGTCCGGGCCGATCAGCCCGGCGAGGAGACGCACGGCCGGCGCATCGATCTTGAGGCCGATCTTCTTCGCCTGCGCGTTCACCCAGCCGGGCAGGTCGCGCTCCGACGGCATCGTGAACTGCTTCACCTCTCCCAGCGGGCCGAGCTTCTTGAGGAGCGCGTTTTTGGCCGTCACGCCGCCGTCCGTCAGTACGAGCACGGAGCTCGGCGGCATGTCCGGAACGTAGTCGACGAGCGGCTGCCAGCGGCCAGCGTCGGGGGGCGGCTCCTCGCCCTCGTCGTCGGCGAGACGGCCGCGCCGGGTCGCCTGCGAGAGCAACCCCTCGACGAGGATGAGCCGGTGCTCGCCCAGGAACGGCACGGTGTCGCAGGCGGCGATCACTTCTTGCGGCGATGAGCGCGCGGCGTCGAAGTACGTCGTGTTGGTGGCCAGCGAGCCGTCGCTGTCGAGGCTCTCCTTCAGCCGCTCGAGCGCGTCTCTGCGGGCGAGAAGCTCCGAGCCGTAGAAGATGTAGAGCACGCGGTCAGGTTAGCACGCAGTGCTACTCACGATCAGGCTCCCTGCAGGCCCGTTGGGGAAGCCTGACCCTCCGCTGGAACGCCTGCGGCGGCAGGCGCCCGAAGCGTCCGGTAGATGCGCAGGACGCCGAACTCGTAGCGGCCTCCCAGCAGCTCGTGCACGCCGGTCAGGTTCATCCAACCGAGCTTCTCGAAGGCGGCGGCGATCGCGGGCTCGTCGTCCTCGGCGACCAGGCGGCGGAGGTCCACGTCCTCGCCCAGCTCAGCCGCGCGGCCGAGGTGGACCATGACGGTGCTCGCCTTCAGGTCGCGCTCGCGGGCGATCTCCTGCGGCGATTGTCCATCGCGGAAACGGCGGAGGGTCTCCCACTCCGAGCCACCGAGCGCCTTCTTCGGAGCGGCAACGGGCGCGCCGGAGAACTGCCGCTTCTCGCCCCCGGCCAGGTGCTCCGTGATCTCGGCCATGAAGAGCGTTCCGTACTCGGTGAGCTTTGCCGGGCCGACGCCGCTGATGCGGGTGAAGGCGTCGGGCGTCTCGGGGTACTCTCGGGCCATCTGGCGCAGCGCCGCATCGCTGAAGACGACGAACGCCGGTGCGTCTCGCTCGTCCGCGAGGCGTTTGCGAAGCGCCTTGAGGCGGTCGAACAGCGACACGTCGCACTGGCTGTCGTCCGGCTTCGGCTTCTCCTGTAGCGGCGCGAGCATCGCCGTGCCTTCGCCGGCGATGAGCTGCCGCCCGGCGGGAGTGACGTGGAGCACAGGCCGCTGATCGCGCGTGCGCTGCAGGTAGCCCTCGGCGATCAGGCGCCGGGCGATCTCCGTCCACTCCTTGCGGCTGCGAGAGCGACCGCCGCCGTAGGCCGTGAGGCGGTCGTGGCCCCAGCGCAGCACCTTCTCCGACTCGCTGTGCGTGAGGACGTCGGCGATGTGACCAGCGCCGACGCTGAAGCCGCTGGCGCGCTGCACCTGCAAGAGGCAGACGAGGAAGCGGCGCGCCTCCAGCGTAAAGTCTTCCTTCGGGGCCGCCTCGGTCGTGCAGTTGTCGCAGAGGCCGCAGTTGTCGCCCGGAAACTCCTCTCCGAAGTAGGCGAGAAGCTCCTTGCGGCGACAGGATTCGGACTCCGCGAAGGCGACGAGGCGTTCGAGCTGCTCCCGCGCGATCTCTCGCCCGCGGGCGTCGGTCTTCTCTTCGATGAAGCGCTCCTGGCGGGTCTGGTCACCGC
>JADFKG010000154.1 GCA_022565075.1 Chloroflexota bacterium
AGCCGGCGTTCCGTCGAGCTGGCGTCCGCCGTGGTTGGAGACGACGATGGCGGCGGCGCCGTGATCGGCGGCGAGGACGGCGTCGCCTGGCGCGAGGATGCCCTTGAGGATGATAGGCATCGAGGTGAGCGAGCGCAGCCAGTCGACGTCATCCCAGGTGACGGAGGCGTCGAGGAGTGAGTCGGCGTAGGCGGAGAGCGCGGAGCCACGCTGGTCCAGCGCTATCGTTGTTATGTCGACTTCGCCCTCGAAGTTAACGGGGGTGACGTCGTCCGGGAATCCGAGGTTGTGGACGAAGTCTCGCTCGCGGCGGCCGAGGCGCGGGACGTCGACGGTGAGACAGAGCGCTGTGTAGCCGGCGGCTTCGGCACGTTTGACGAGGCGCTCGGTGACGGCCCTATCTGAGTAGCAGTAGAGCTGGAACCACCTGGGGCCTTCAGCGGCAGCCGCCACGTCTTCGATGGTGGAGCTGGCCATCGTGCTGAGGATCATCGTCGTGCCGTGGGACGCCGCGGCGCGGGCCGTCGCCAGCTCGCCGTCTTCGTGGACGAGGCGCTGGAGGGCGACGGGCGCGAGGACGACCGGCGAGGGCATCGTCTGGCCGAGCACTGTGGTCGAGGTGTCGATGGTGGAGACGCCGACGAGGACGCGCGGCAGAAGCTGGATCGCCCCCCAGGCCTGGCGGTTGCGGGCGAGTGTGATCTCGTCCTCGGCGGCACCGGCGATGAAGTCGAAGACTTGCGGCGAGAGCTTCTCGCGGGCCAGCGCTTCGAGTTCGAGGAGGTTCTGGGCGCCAGCCATGCTACTTCGGTGGGAGGCTGCGGGCGAAGGATGCGCCGGACTCGACCCAGGCGGCGAGGTCTCGCTTGGACTCGAAGCCGGGGCGGGCGACGTAGACCATGCCGCGCATGGGGCGGCCGGTGAAGTCCATGGGCCGGGCGTGCGGGCGGCTGAGGGCGTCCTCGTAGTTGTCGGGGCCGACGCGAACCATTAGCTCGTTACTGACGATGCCGCAGGCCATGTTCCCACTGACCATGAAGGCGACGCCGCCGAACATCTTCTTCTCCGTGACGCTCTGATCGCCGTCGAAGGCAGAGCGAATGCGGGCGGCGAGAGCTTCGTCGTAGGCCATGGCGACAGGTTAGCAGGCGCGCTAGCCGAGAAGCGACCCGAGGCGGCGGGCGAGGCGGTAGAACGGCTCTTTCAGCTTGCCGTAGATGGCCTCGGCGGCGAGCTGCTGGACGCTGGTCGAGTAGGTGGGGTAGACCTGGATGAAGTTGGTGAAGTCGGGCGTGAGGCGCATCTTCTTCTGGATGGCGAGCGTGAACTGGGCGATGAGGTCGCCGGCGTGAGGGGCGAGGACGTGCGCGCCGATGATGCGGTCTTTGGAGTCGGTGATGACGATGATCCTGCCGAGGTCGTCGCCGTCGGCTCGCGCGCGGTCGGAGTGCGAAAGGTCCCACTCGTGCACGCGCACGTTGCGAGCGCCAAGGCGCTTGCGGGCCTGTGCCCTGGTGAGGCCGACGCGGGCCAGCTCGGGATCGGTGAAGGTGGTCCAGGGGACCGGCGCGTAAGCGGAGGAGGAGCCGGGGTAGAACATGTTGCGGAGGGCGACGGCGGCTTCGGCGGCGGCGGTGTGGGTGAAGAGGTAGCGGCCCGCGCAGTCGCCGGCGGCGTAGATCCAGGGCACGTTCGTGCGCAGCTTGTTGTCGACGACGATGCCGCGGCGGTTCGTCTTCACGCTGACGGCGTCGAGGCCGAGGTCTTCGATGCTGGGCCGGCGTCCGATAGCGACGAGCACACGCTCGGCCTGCCAGGAGGCGTCACCGGCGAACAGGGTGGTGAGCCCGTCGGCGGTCTCGGCGCGGTCGACAGCGAGGCCGAGGTGGATGCCCACGCCTTCTTCGGCCAGCCGGCCGGCGAGGAGAGCGGTGAGGGCGGGCTCTTCGCGCGGGAGGATCCTCGGGTCGAACTCGAGGAGGGTGGTCTCCACGCCCAAGCGGTTCATCGCCTGCGCCATCTCGACGCCGATGGGGCCGGCGCCGATGATGGCGAGCGAAGCGGGGGCGCGGTCGAGTTCGAAGATGTCCTCGCTGGTGAGGCAGGCGCTGGCGTCGAGGCCGGGGACGTCGAGCGGAGCGGGACGGGAGCCGGTGCAGACGAGGGCGTACTTCGCGGTGATTGTGCGGCCGGCCGCTTCGATGCGATTCGGCCCAAGGAAGCGCGCCCGTCCTTGCAGAATGTCGACGCCCATGCCGATGAACCGCTCGGGCGCATCGTCGGTAGTGGCGATCGACTCGCGGACAGCCTTCATTCGCGCCCAGACGGCGGCGGTGTCGATGCTGAAACCGTCGACAGTGACACCGAAAGCGGCGGCGCCGCGGACGGTGCTGGCAACACGAGCGCTGGCGAGGATCGCCTTGCTGGGGATGCAGCCGGTCCAGAGACAGTCGCCGCCGATGCGTTCGGCCTCGATGAGCACGGCCTTGACGCCCATGCGGGCCGAAAGCTCGGAGGCGAGGATGCCTGCCGAGCCGCCGCCGATAATCGCGAGGTCATAGTCGTACTTCATGCGTGCCTCCAGTCGAGGGGGTTGGCCGGCTAGCGGGAGATGTAGACTGCGCCGGCGTTGCCGGGACCGGTGTGGACGCCGACGGCCGGGCCGACGACGTACTCGATGATATCGCCTATGCCCTGCATCGCGTCGAGCCGTCGTTTCAGTTCGGCGGCGATGCCGGGTGCGGCGCCGTGGCCCACGCCGACGCGGAGCGGGCCAGAGGCGGCGGCGGCGAACGCTTCGATCTGGGCAGCCATGATGTCGACGGCGTCTTCGACGCTGGCAGCGGAGCCGACCACCTGCATGCCGTCACCGGAAGCGACCATGACGTGGACGCCGTCGCCGGCGGCGGAGTCGTCTTTGAGGCGGCCGCCGCGGCGGGGGAGGTCGAGGGCGCGGACGATGAAGGTGTTGCCGATGCGCGGCCCGGCTTCGCCGGCAGCGCGTGCAGCCTCGGCGGGTGAGGCGCCATCGGCGAGGGCCTCGATCGCTTCGAGGATGCAAAGGCCCTCCGCCATCGACGCGGTGCGGGTGTCGACAACGGTGACGGGCACGGGCGAGTCGGCGGCGGCGAGGTTGGCGGCGTTGACGGTGCCGGAGAGGTTGGAGCCGATGTGTATGGAGAGGATGTGCTCCGCGCCCTCGCTAGCCGCGCGTTCGTACGCCTGGGTGAGGAGCGCCGGCGACGGCTGGGAAGTCGTGACCGACTTGGCGGCCGGCAAGCGGCGGTAGAAGTCGTCGGGATCGAGATCGGTCTCGGCGTAGACGTCGCCGTCCATCTCGATGCTGAGGGGGACGACGATGAGGCCGTGGCGGTCGATGATCTCCTGCGGCAGGTAGCAGCCGGAGTCGACGACGATGGCGGTGGAGCCGATCATGCGAGCGCCTCCGCAGCTTGGCGCGCGGCCTCAGCAGCGTCGTTCGCGCCGTCGTCGCCCTCGATAGGCGGTGGGGCGGAGAGTAGGCGCTGGATGATGAGGGCGCTTGAGGCGAGAGCGTAGAGGGGCAGGCCGACCGTCGGCTCAGGGCCCCAGGCGTTCTTGCGCCGGGCAGTCCACCAGTATGTGGCGGCGATCACAAAGACGGCGGAAGTAACGCCGGCCGAGAGTTCGGCGCGGCCCCGCGAGAGGAAGGAGAGCCCGGCGGCGAGCGCGACGTCAGCAGGCGCGTAAGCGGGGAAGCAGACGAGGGAGGTGCCGGCGCTGGTGGCGACGCCCTTGCCGCCACGAAATCCGTTCCAGACGGGCAGGCAGTGGCCGACGACGGACGCAGCGCCGGCCGCGTAAGCGCCGTTGGCACCGCCGATGCGGCGGCCAGCGATGGAGGCGAACACGCCCTTGCCGATGTCGCCGGCGAGGACGAGTACGCCCCACTTCCAGCCGAGGGTCTTGGCGGCGTTGAGCGCCCCGGGGTTGCCGGTGCCGGCGGCACGCAGGTCAGAGGGGCCGCGACGGCGCGAGGCGAGCCGTGCGGCGATATCGGCCGAGGGGATGGTGCCGATGAGATAGCCGGTTATCGCGGCGACGATAGTTCGCAAGCGTCCTCCCTGTGATGCGCCGATGCGGGCGTCCTGCGATACAGTGTGGATCCGGGGCGGCCGGGCTTCTGTAATCAAGAATACACGACGGGCAACGTTCGTAACGAAGAGTGTCGCGGGCGCGTCCTGTATGCGACATGTCCCCGCTATCGCTGTCCAACGGAAAAGGTGGAAGCACGTTGTCGGTCGTGAGGCGCCGCGTGGTTAGACGGGGGCACAGGCCGCGGCCAAGAGTCGATCTCAGCCCAGCGGTGCGCGAGTCCGTACGGGAAACGGTCGCAGCGATGGCCGCTCGCTAGAAGCCGCGCGCGGCGCTGAGCCGCCGCTATGCTACGGCTGAGGAGTCTCTGAGGCAGCGTCCGGCTGGGAGTCTTCGGGGCGGCCGGCCTGGCCCCGGCCGAAGTAGCGGAAGATGTACCAAATGCCGCCGGCCAGGGCGAGGAGGACGCTGCCGATGAAGACGCCGTCGGGGATCCAGGAAGTGAGGTCCTTGATGCGTTCGTCCGCCTGGAACGAGAGCTCAGTGAAGCCCAAGTCGGC
>JADFKG010000014.1 GCA_022565075.1 Chloroflexota bacterium
ATGTACGTGTGGATTCTCTGGGATGCGAAGACCGGGTACAGCGACGTGTTCTGGCTGCGCGTGCTGTGGCAATGGGGTGCGCGACTGGTGGCCGGTCTCGTGGTCGGGGCGCTGGTATTCCTGAACTTGCGTATCGTGTCCGAGACGCTGGGCGGCATCCAGATCAAACGTCGTTTCGGGAATCTCGAGATCTCGGAACAGTTGCCGAGGAGCTACGTGCTCTGGGGCATGGGAGGCGCTTCGGCGCTGCTCGCGCTCTGGTTCGGCGGATCCATACCTCAGACTCTGGGCCTGCAGCTCCTTTTGATTCGCCACGCGGAAGCGTGGGGCATCGTCGAACCGATGCTGAACCACGATGTTGGCTTCTACGTGTTCTGGGTCCCGGTGCTCCTGCAGATCGTCGCCTACGCGTTGGTCGTTGTCTTCCTCGTATTCACGCTCGCGACGGCGGGATACGCGGCCACCGGGGCGTTGCGTTGGGGCCGCGGCCGCCTGGAAGCCCAGGACCCGGCGCGCATGCACCTCGGGGTGCTTCTCGCGCTGTTCCTGATCCTGATCGGCGCCCGGCTCTGGCTGAGCCGGTACGAGCTCATCCTCGACGGCACCTCCGATGTGCGTGGGATCTTCGGCTTCACGGACGCCGAGGCGAGGCTGCCGGCACTGCAGACGCTCACGATTATCTGTGTCGTTTCGGGTGTGGCGGTGTTCTGGGGAGCCTGGAAGAACCGAGGCGCAGCGATCGTGAGCGCGCTCGTGGCGGTAGTGCTCGCGATGCTCATGATCGGGCAGCTCTACCCCAGCCTGATCCAGTCGCTGCGGGTCGAGCCCAATGAACTGGAGCGGGAGACGCCGTTCATCGAAAGCAATCTCGAATTCACGCGGATGGGCTTCGGTCTGGACCAGATGGAGCGGCGTCCCTTCGAGTATGCGCAGGACGAAGAGATCGACTGGTCGGTGGCGGCCCGGCAGTTCTCGGGGTTGCCGGTCTGGAACAGGGGCCCGTTGCTCGCGACGTACCGTGAGCTCGAGGCTCGCTACCCCTACTACGACTTTCGGGACGTCACGATCGACCGCTACGAGACCGCGGACGGACCCGTAACGGTCGCGATGTCGGTTCGGGAGGTTGAGCCGCGCGGGATTCAGGATCCAAACTGGCAGAACGTGCATCTGCGCGAGCTCTACGTGGAGGGGATGGGCGTGGTCGCGAGCCTCGCGAGCCAGAGGACTCCGGAGGGGCGCCCGCCGATGCTCATCTCGGGCATTCCGCCGGAGTCGACGACCGACGCGTTCGCCATTCCCGGTCTCAGCCTCAATCGCTCGCAGGTGTTCTTTGGCACGCGGGCTCAGGAATATGCGGTCGTCGATGGCGGCAGCGGCCAGTTCCTCGCCCCGAACGGGGAGCGAGGCGTACCGGGCACGGATTTTCCGGCGGGGATCGAGCTCGGCGGGTGGCTCCGAACTGCGCTGATCGCTTGGCGGTTCGGCGAACTCAACCTCATCTTCTCCGACGAGCTCACGGACGACAGTCGGTTCATCTACAGACGCCAAGTCACCGAGCGGGTGCTTGCGATCGCGCCGTTCCTCCGGTTCCCGGAGGTGCCGTACCCGGTCGTGCTGGACGGGCGGGTCGTGTGGATGCTCGAGGGCTTCACCGCGACCGGTGCCTTCCCGCTTTCGACGGTGCATCAGTTCGGCACGATCCGATCGCGGGTGAGGTACGCACGAAACTCGGTGAAGGTCACCGTGGACGCGGTAACCGGCGAGGTGGACTTCTACCGCGTCCCGATCGACGACCCGCTGCTCGACGCGTACGAGCGTGTGTTCCCCGGGCTACTTCAGCCTCTGGAAGAGATGCCGGACGAGATGCGGGCCCACATCCGCTACTCCAGAGCGATGCTGGACCTGCAGAGTCGTGTTCTCCTCCAATACCACCAGGAGACGGCGCCGGCGTTCCACGGCCAGCAGGATGTCTGGGATTCTCCGCAGGAGCTCGCCCAGGGCCCGAACCCGGTCCCGTATCAGCCCGAGTACGGCCTCTATGCTCTGCCGGGGGAAAGTGAAGCGCGATTCCACCTCACGACCGTATTCGTACCGAGGGACCGCCAGAACCTCACCGCGATCCTCGCCGCCCGGACGGATGAACGCGGCGTGCCCGAGTTGATCCTCTACGACGTGCCGGTGACTGACCAGGTGCCCGGGCCCCGTCAAATCGAGGCCCTGGTCGAACAGGATCCGGAGATCTCGCAGCAGTTCTCGCTTTGGCGAACGGGCGGAAGCGAGGTCTGGACGGGGCACCTGCACCTCGTCTCGGTGGGAAAGCGCATCGTGTACATGGAGCCCGTCTTCCTCGCCGCCGAGGCGGACGCGATTCCGGCGCTCAGCCGATTCGTGGTCAGCGACGGTGTCCGCGTGGCGATGACCGAGAACCTGGCCGACGCGATCAGCGAGCTCGCCGGCCTCACCGTGCCGGTGCCCGCCACGGATACGGCGGTGCCGACGCTCGACGCGTCGGCTGGCGGCGACGGGGGTTGGTCCTCCACCGCCCTAGCCCTTCTCGAGCGGGCGGAGGCTAGCGCCCGGGCAGGGGACTGGCAGGGTTACGGCGAGGCATTGGACGAGCTACGTGCGTTGCTTCAGCGCATGGGGTCCGGTGGGGCCTTCTAGTAGCTTCTAAGCTTCCCTCCTCTAAAAGCATATGGATATCCACGAATATCAGGCCAAGGAGCGCTTCCGCCTGGCTGGCATCCCGGTCCCGCCGGGCGAGATCGCGACGACCCCGGAAGAGGCCGAAACGATCGCTACCAAGTACGGCGGCACGGTCGTGGTGAAGGCGCAGGTACACTCCGGCGGCCGGGGCAAGGCCGGCGGCGTGCAGCTCGCCAAGGACGCGGCCGAGGCGAAGGAACACGCCGCGGCCATCCTTGGAATGGACATCAACGGCCTCACCGTAGAAAAAGTGCTCGTGACGCCCGCCGAGGATATCGACACCGAGGCGTACGTCGGCGTGCTCGTGGACCGCAAGAAACGAGCGGCGACGTTCATGGTCTCCGCCGAGGGCGGCGTGGACATCGAGCATGTCTCCGCAGAGACGCCTGAGCTGATTCGGAAGCTGACGGTTGATCCCCGCTATGGAATCCTCCCTCACCAAGCGTACTGGCTTGCCAACTTCCTGTACGACGATCCGAGCTTGATCAAGCAGGCGAGCGAGATCATCGCGCAGCTCTACGACGCGTTCGTGAGTTCGGGAGCCTCGATGGCCGAGATCAACCCACTCATCACCACCTCCGCCGGTGAGGTCAAGGCGATCGACGCCAAGATGAGCATCGACGACTCGGAGCTGTTTCGTCGTCCCGATGTCGAAGCGATGCGGGACACGTCGTGCGAACCGGCGTCGGAGATCAAGGCGCGTGAGGCAGGCCTCTCGTACGTGAAGCTCGACGGGGATGTCGGGTGCTGCGTCAACGGGGCAGGACTTGCGATGGCGACGATGGACCTGGTGAAGTACTACGGCGGCGAGCCGGCGAACTTCCTGGACATCGGAGGTTCGTCCAACCCCGACAAAGTCGTCGCCGCGCTGGAGATCATCACATCGGATCCGAACGTGAAGGCGATCCTCTTCAACATCTTCGGCGGCATCACCCGGTGCGACGATGTTGCGAAGGGCATTGTAGAGGCGACCAAGCGCATCGACATCGGGCCCCCGATCGTGATCCGTCTCACCGGCACCAACGAAGAGTTGGCTCTCGAGATCCTCGAGGACGCGGGTTTCTCCGCCTTTACGTCGATGGACGCGGTCGTAGAGAAAGCGGTCGAGCTGGCAGCGGGGGGCGCGTAAGCCATGTCGATCTTCATCGACAACGACACGAAGCTGGTGGTACAAGGGATCACTGGGCGGGACGGCTCGTTCCACACGCTGCAGATGATGGAGTACGGCACCAAGGTCGTCGCCGGCGTAACCCCGGGTAAGGGTGGCCAGAGCTTCGAGGGTCCAGATGGCGAGACGGTGCCGATCTTCAACGCCATGGACGAGGCGGTCGCGGAGACCGGCGCCGACACCTCGGTGATCTATGTGCCCCCGGCGTTTGCGGCGGGCGCGATCCTGGAAGCGGCTGACTCCGGCGTCTCGTTGGTTGTCGCAATCACCGAGGGCGTGCCCGTGCTCGATATGGTGAGAGCGCATGCGTTTGCGCGCGACAAGGGCGTGCGTGTGCTCGGCCCGAACTGTCCTGGGCTGATCTCCCCCGGGCAATCGAAAGTCGGCATCCTGCCCGGCCAGATCGTCACCGAGGGACCGATCGGGCTCGTCTCGCGATCCGGTACGCTCACCTACGAGGCGGTCTTCCAGCTCACCAGTGCGGGCCTGGGGCAGACAACCTGTGTGGGTATCGGCGGAGATCCGCTCATCGGGACGAACTTCATCGACTGCCTCGAGGCGTTCGAGGCCGACCCCGAGACCACGGGAGTGGTCATGCTCGGGGAGATCGGTGGCACCGACGAGCAGGAAGCTGCAGTGTATGTCAGCGCCAGCATGTCCAAGCCGGTGGTAGGATTCATCGCCGGCCAGACGGCTCCCCCGGGACGCCGAATGGGACATGCCGGTGCGATCATCAGCGGCTCGGCCGGTACGGCGGAGGAAAAGATGAAGGCCTTCGAGGAAAACGGGATCGCGGTGGCAAAGCGTCCTGCGGACCTCGTCGCTTTGATCCAGGACGCACTGAACTAGGGACAGGGCGGAACGTTATGGAAGACGAACCATTGCTGGTCGAAGACGCTCTGAAGCCAGGGCAATACCGGGTCTATGCGGATACTCCGCTCGCTGAAGTCGTGGACTTGATGGTCCGACGCGAACTGCGCGCGGTGCCCGTCGTCGGTGAACGGTACGAGGTGTTGGGAATCATCACCTCGGGCGACGCGCTGGACCGCGTGCTGAACGAGCGCTCAGGTGCGCCCGACCGGGAGGAGTTGCTTGCCAGGGATGTGATGACGCGAGCGGTGCTTTGCGTGTCTGAGGACCAGCTGCTGGACGAGGCAGCCAATACGATGGTGAACCGGGACGTCGAGCAGCTCCCGGTAGTGCGCGACGGAGAGTTTATCGGATTTGTCACACGCGACACGATTCTGCGCGCTTTCCACGACGGTGTCACTCGGGCGAACAGCGAAGAAGAAAGCGACTCATGAGTCGAACTCTGGCGATCATCAAACCAGATGCCGTCGATGCCGGGAAGGCCGGGAAGATTCTCGCGCACCTGGAGAACGCGGGCTTTTCGGTGACGTCCTTGAAGCTCACAGTCCTCGGCCGGGCCCAGGCACGTGCGTTCTATGCGGTGCACGAGGGGCGACCATTCTATGATGAATTGGTCGAGTTCATGACCTCGGGCCCCGTGATTCCGATGGTGCTCGAGGCGGACGACGCGGTGGCCAAGCTACGCGAAGAGATCGGCGCCACCGACCCGGCCGAAGCCGCGGAGGGCACGGTGCGCAAGCTCTTCGCCGAGTCGAAGGGCAAGAACGCCATCCACGCCTCTGACTCCGACGAGAACGCCGCCAACGAGATCGCTTTCTTCTTCTCCGGACACGAGCGACTAGGGGTCTGGTAGCCTGGACAATTCCCGGCCCCTGGCTAGCTTTCGCAACTATGCTAAGTCTCGATCTCGGTCGCCTGAGCCGGGAGGGTTCCGTGCTGGTCGAGGCTCGACTTCCTGCCGATGCACCACTGTGGGATGAGAGTGGCATCGAGTGGGCTGGCCCGGTCGATGTACGGCTCAAGGCTTCGCACGCGGGCACCGGAGAGGTCGTGGTGCGAGGTGTCATCGAGGGAGCGTTGGCACAGACGTGCAGGCGCTGCCTCGAGCCCGTGACGGGTAGTCTCGAACACGCTGTCACATTGGTTTTTGTATCCTCGGACGCTCCGGGGTTCGAAGACGACGACGGCACTCACGTGTTCGATCCGGGCGGTGAGTTTGATGTGAGCAACGCGGTGCGCGAGGAGCTGATGCTCGCGGTCGATAAATACG
This sequence comes from Chloroflexota bacterium, assembly GCA_022565075.1. Lineage (GTDB taxonomy): Bacteria > Chloroflexota > Dehalococcoidia > SM23-28-2 > RBG-16-64-32 > CF-162. Next base: position 6,015 of record JADFKG010000014.1, read on the forward strand.
TCGTTTGTGATCCCGATTGCCGAGGTCTCTGTCCGACGTGCGGCGTGAATCGGAACACCGATTCGTGCACGTGCACGGTGGAGGAGGCCGACCCCAGGTGGGAGGCACTCAGGGCGCTCAAGAACAAGTGAGTAGGTAATGGCGGTTCCAAAAAAGCGGACCTCGAAACAGCGCAAGCGGAAGCGTCGCACGCACTACAAAGCCGAGGCTGTGACGGTCCACAATTGCCCGAACTGTGGTGACGCCAAGGTCCCGCATCGGGTGTGCCCCAGCTGTGGACATTATCGGGGGGAGCTGGTTCTCGAAGTCGAGATCGACTAGGTCGGGGGTCTCCCGAGCGATGTCGCGGCTCCCTCTCTAGCCTATGCGGATCATCCTCGATGCCATGGGCACCGATCACGCTCCGCGGTCCGAAGTGGCGGGGGCGCTCGAGGCATTGAAGGAACTCGACTCCGACGTCGAGATCGTCCTGGTGGGGGATCGGGATACCATCGAGGCCGAGTTCTTACAGCACGACGAGATTCCCGATCGGCTCTCGATCCACCATGCGCCGGACCGGGTGACACCGGAGGAGTCGCCCTCGAAAGTGATCCGCCGCAATCCCGAGTCTTCGCTGGTCGTGGGGCTCAAGCTCCACCGGGACGGCACGGGGCATGCCTTCGTCAGCGCCGGCTCCACCGGAGCGGTCATGGCGACGTCGCTCTTCACCCTGCGTGCGCTGCCCGGCGTGGATCGTCCTTCGCTTGCGACCACGTTGCCGTCAGCCGGTGCCCCAGTTCTCCTGCTCGACGCAGGTGCGAACGTCGACTGTAAGCCCCACCATCTCGTGCAGTTCGCTCATCTCGGCAACATCTACGCGCAGGACATGATGGGACGGTCGGACCCGAGAATCGCGCTGCTGAACATCGGGGAAGAGCCGGGCAAGGGTGATGAGCTCACGTCTGGGACCTATAGACTCTTGAGGCGAGAGACGGGGCTCAACTTCGTGGGCAACGTCGAGGGGCGGGACATTATCAAGGACGTCTGCGACGTGGTAGTGTGTGACGGTTTCGTGGGGAACGTACTCTTGAAATTCTATGAGTCGGTCGCGGAGTTCATCATCGGTCTAGTCGAGGCGGAGCGGGTAGGGAAAGCTGACGACGGCCTGGACCTCGATCACGCTTTCCGGGTTCTCGACTACGCGGAGACGGGGGGAGCACCCCTCCTGGGTGTCGGGGGCGTCTCGGTGATCTGCCACGGCGAGTCACCTCCGAAGGCCATCCGTAACGCGCTCGCACTAGCCGCAAAGGCGGTTCGCTCAGACATGGTCAGGCACAGTGCCCAGGAGGTCGCATTGGCGCTCGGACCCTCCTCGAGGGAGGCGTCATGAGAAAGCCGAAACCGCTGGTCGAGATCGCGGGCACCGGCCGGTTCCTTCCCGACAACGTCGTGACCAACGAGGACCTCGCCAAGACGCTCGATACCACGGACGAGTGGATACGTACTCGCACCGGGATCCGGGAGCGTCGCATCGCGCCGGACGACATGGGTGCCGCCGATCTAGGAACCGGCGCTGCGAGGAATGCGATGCGAAGCGCCGGCGTCGAGCCGGGCGAGATCGACGTCCTCATCGTAGCCACAGCGACGCCGGACCGGTTACTGCCGTCGACCGCGTGTGACATCCAGGCCAAGCTCGGGTGTAGCAACGCCGTGGCCTTCGATATAGGGGCGGCCTGCAGCGGCTTCATCTACGGTCTGACCCTGGCAGAGGGGTACCTGACGGCTGGTCGAGGGGAAGTGGCTCTCGTCATCTCCGCTGAGAAGATGAGCTCGATCGTCGATTGGGAGGACCGCTCCACCTGCGTGCTCTTCGGCGACGGCGGCGGAGCGGCCGTCGTTCGCCCCGCCAACGAATCGGGGCGTGGAATCCTGTCGAGCCACCTCCGGTCGGACGGGAATCTCGGCGAGCTCTTGTATCGACCGGCCGGTGGAGCTTTGCACCCGATGAGTCAAGCGGTCCTCGACGACAAGACCCACCTCGTCCGCATGAAGGGCCGGGAGGTCTTCAAGCACGCCGTTCGCAACATGGCTGAAGCGTGCGATCACGCGCTGCAAACCGCGGGCCTGACTCCAGACGACGTCGATCTTCTCATCCCGCACCAGGCGAACATGAGGATCATCGAGTCGACCGCCAAGCACGCTGGCATCTCGATGGACCGGGTGTACGTCAACGTCGACCGATACGGGAACATGAGCTCCGCGACGGTCCCCATCGCGATCGATGAAGCTCTGGAGCAGGGGCTCATCGGACCGGGCTCCAACGTGCTCCTCGCCGCCTTTGGCGCGGGCTTCACATGGGGCGCGATGGCGCTCCGTTGGTAGCAGAAAGAGGCGAACGTGTCACTCGCGCTGATCTTTCCCGGGCAGGGGTCACAGGCCGTTGGTATGGGCCGTGCCCTCGCCATTTCAGATGCCAGGGCCGCCGCCGTGTTTGCCACGGCAGACGAGGTGCTGGGGTTCCCACTTTCGGGTTTCATGACGGAGGGCCCGGAGGACGAGCTCACGGCCACCAAGAACGCACAACCGGCCATCCTCGCCCACTCGGTGGCCGTGCTGCGGGTCGTCGAAGACGAGCTCGGTCCAGTGGCTTTCGCTGCCGGGCACTCGTTGGGCGAGTTCAGCGCGCATGTGGCGGCAGGTACCCTCAGCTACGAAGACGCGCTGGCGGCGGTTCATCTCAGAGGCGAGCTGATGTTCCGAGCGGACCAGGAACGGCCGGGAACCATGGCTGCGGTGCTCGGCCTGAGTGACGACGAGGTCGAGGCGCTGCCTGCGGGCGTTCGCGCGCGAATCCGCGGCCTGCAGACGCACGGGCAGCAGGTGGACCTCGCGCCGCCCGGACGACGCACCGCCGTCAACCTCACCGGCCTCGCCCCGGCCGACCTGCACCGGGGCATGGTCCTGGCGCATCCGGGCGCGCTCCGAACGACCAGATCGGTCGACGTCCGCCTGCGCGCCGTCCCATATCTCACGCGGCCCGTACGGCACAACCTGACCGTCACCCTTCACACCGGCGCCGCCGAGGTCGAAGGCCGCCTTCTGCTCCTCGACGCCCCCGAGGTCCGACCCGGCGACGAGGCCTGGGCTCAGGTCAGGCTCGTCGCACCGGTGTGCGCACTGAGGGGCGACCACTTCGTCATCCGCGACCCGAACGACACTCTGGGCGGCGGCCTCATCGTCGACACGGACGCGCCGCGGCACCGCCGCTTCGACACCGAGGCCATCGCTCGCCTCGAAACGCTGGCTCGCGGCTCACCTGAAGAGCTGCTGCTCGCCGCGATCGCCCTCGCCGAGCCGGCGACCGCAGGCACCGTCGCCAGCGACGACGAAACGCGGGCGGCACTCGCGACGCTGACCGAGGCAGGAGACGTCATCGCCCTGGGCGAGGGCGCGCTCACGGACGATTCGGCCCTCTACACACGCGCCGGGCTCGACGCCGCGACAGAGTCCGTCCGCGACGCGCTGGCGTCCTACCACGCCGCCACACCACTGCGGCCGGGGATGCCCCGCGAAGAGTTACGCGGCCGCCTGCGACTTGAACCGGGGGCGTTCGACCAGCTCATGGCGCGGCTGACCCGCGATGGACTCGTCGCCGAACGCGGCAGCGCGGTCGGCCTCGCCTCGCACTCACCAGCCTTGACGGCACAGCAGGAAGCGGCCGCGTCTGCTTTCCTCGCGGCTCTGCGCGCAAAGCCGTTCTCGCCACCAACGGACCAGGCGCCCGAGGGGGACGTGCTCGCCTACCTCGAAGGAGCGGGCGAGGTCGTTCGCACGGGCGGCGTCATCTTCGCCGCCGAAGCCTATCGCGAGCTCGTCGAGCGCATCGAGACGCACTTGAGAGCGCACGAAACGATCACGCTGGCGCAGGCGAGGGACATGTTCGGCACGTCGCGCAAGTACGTGCAAGCGCTGCTCGAGCACCTGGACGCGCAGCACATCACGCGGCGCGTGGGCGACTTGCACGTTCTGCGCTGACTAGGCGCTGACGGTCGCCGGCTTTTCGGCCCTGCGCCAGGGCGTCAGACGGCGCAAGATGCGCCCGAAGTCGCCGTATTCCCAGGAAACGAGTATCTGGCTGGCGATGAAAATCGAGCTGTACGTCCCCGCCACGATCCCCAGCAGCAGTGCAAGCAGCAGCACGTTTACCGCGCCAGCGCCGAGCAGGAGCAAGGCAAGGATCGCGAAGATGACGGTGATCGACGTGTTCAGCGAGCGGGCCAGCGTCTCGGTCAGGCTGGCGTTCACGATCTCGTCGTAGGCGACGCCCGGGTTGGTCGTCACGTTCTCGCGGATGCGGTCGAAGACGACGATCGTATCGTGCACGCTGAAGCCAAGCACGGTAAGCACGCCCGTGATGAACATGGCGTCGACTTCCGTACCAAACACCTTGCCGAAGATCGAGAATGCACCGATGACGAATAAGACGTCGTGGCCCGCGGCGACCAGAGCGGCGATGCCGTATCGATACGATTTCGGCACGCTCCGGAACGCCCATGAGATATAGGCCAGTATGGCGATGGACGCGAAAGCAACGGCGATCGCCGCGCTGACTACGATCTCGTTCGAGACGATCTCCGAGACCTGGTTGAAGTTGAGGACCGTGAAGGCGCCGAGACTGGCCTCGATGCTGGCTTCAAAGGTGTCACGCTCCGACGCGGGCGTCGGCCCGATTGGCGGCGACGGCGGCGTCTGTAACTCGTCCATGCGAATAATGAAGTCGCCATCGGAAGTCCGCTGGACGCGCGCTTCGTCGTGACCAGCATCGGCCAGCGCACCGCGCACGTCGTCCTGGTCCACCAGATCATCGACAAAGTCGATGGTCGTCGTCGCGCCGCTCGTGAATTCGATGCCCGGCTGAAGGGCAGGCGGTATCAAGAGCGAGATCACGCCGGGAATCAGGATGATCGCCGACATCGCGAAGAAAAATCTGCGGCGGCGAACGAAATTGAACATGACGGGCTTGCGCGCGGGGTCCGGACGTTCCACAGGCTGCAGGTCGCCCGCGAAGAGCCACAAGTGCCGCTCCAGGCCGAACCCGACGAGGCTCCGCAGCAGCGTCCGCGTGACGATAATGGCGGAGAACATGCTGAGGATGACGCCGATGCCGAGGGTGATGGCAAAGCCACGCACGAGGTCGGCGTTGAACTGCTCGCCAAACCAGATCAGGATGGCGCAAGTGATCAGCGTCGAGATATTGCTGTCCCGGATCGACGACCAGGCACGGTCAAAGCCGCGCTCGATGGCGATGGAGAGGCTGCGCCCGGCGCGCAACTCCTCCTTGATCCGCTCGAACACAAGAATGTTGGCATCCACCGCCATTCCCACCGATAAAACGATACCGGCGATGCCGGACAGCGTGATCGTTACCGGCCCGATGATCGGCCCGAGCTTGAAGATCGTCATCAGAACGGCGATGTAAGTTATGAGCGCTGCGACCGAGAGTAGTCCCGGAAGCCGGTAGTAGATGACCATGAACAGCATCACGGCCAAAACGCCGATGATGCCCGCCTGCACACCGCGTACCAGCGTCTGGTCGCCCAGCGTGGCGTCCACCTCCGTCGTCTGGATCGTGCGCAGCGGCACCGGGAGCGCGCCCGAGTTGAGCTGGATCGCCAGGTTCTTGGCCTCGTCGAGCGTGCCGATGCCGGTAATAGTCGTGACGCTCTGTGTAATCGTGATGCTGACCTGGGGCGCGCTGATCAAATCATCGTCCAGGAAGATCCCCAGGGGCCGCGGCGGGGACGACAGGCGCGCCGTAATCTGTTCGAAAAGCAGGGTGCCTTGGGGGGTGAACTCAATCGCCACCACGACCTGGCCGGAGGCATCGAAGGTCGCCTGCGCGCTACCGGCCTTGACCTGACGGCCCGTGAGCGTCCTGATTTCGTCGTTCCGTATGCCAGTCGCCGGCTGCCAGACGACTTCGCCCGAAAGCTCCAGGGTGGTACACACTCCGCGGTTCACCTGTGCGGGGTACTCCACCGAGAAACGCTCACCCTCGGCGGTCTCGCAGATGATGAGCCCGTCCTCGTCCTCCTCAGCTTCCATGAACCGCAGCAAGGCCGTGCGCCCGATCAGGTCTTCCGCCTCCTCAGGCGTCACACCGGGTAACTGGATCGCAAGCCGGTTCTTGCCTTCGCGGGTTACTTCCGTCTCGGAAACGCCGAAACGGTTGATTCTGTCCTCGATCACGTCCTTGGCGGCGTCCATCGCGGCGTCCACGTCCGTCCCCACAGGCAGCGCCGAGACGTCCGCCTCGGTCAGAACGTAGGTGCCACCCTCCAGGTCGAGGCCCAGGCTCATCGCCTCGCGGTCAGACTTGACGATCCAGCCGAGGAAGCTATCGAAGGGCTCGGCTTCCGTCAAAGGCCCCTCGGGATAGTCGGCCCAGTCCGGCAGGTACTTCTGGGGGTAGCCGGGCCAGACGACCATTATCGACACGATGCTGACGATAATGATCCCGATCAGGAGTGGCAGGGTTGTGCGATTGCGCATGCTTATCCTCTAGCTTCTAGTCCTGCGGATCCGTCGGATGATTTTCTCTCATTGGCGGCTTCGTCCTCCGGCGTCTCGGCCACGTTCAGCCGCTCAACGATGGCCGAAGCCACCGCGCGCACCTCGACGCCTCCGAGATCCAGGATGACCTCGGTCAGACCCGGCTCGTCCGGGATGCGCACATCCTTTACAACAGCGATAAAGCCCGACTGTGTCAGCACCTCATCGCCGACGCGCAGGCTCTGGAGCTGCTGCCTCTGCTTCTTGCGTTCCTGCTGCACCGGCCGCAGGAAGGCAAAGTAGAAGAGCAAGGCGATCACCAGCGGATAGGCGAGCGCGATCACCCATAGCGATTCCATAGCTAAATAGCCTAGCGGATTCGCCGGTTAGGCGCAGCGCTGACTACTGCTCCGTCTCCGCCAACCGCCGGCGCGCTAGCTCCAGCGCCTCTTCCCGCGTGCTGACGTCGCCGCCGGCCTGCGCCTCACGTACCGCCTCCAGCAGTTCCCCGAGCAGCGCGCCCGGCTCCAGGCCCAGCTCGCGCATCAGATCGTCGCCGCTCACGAGCTTCGGCGGCGAGGTCACGCCTTCATCCGCGAAGCGCAGTCGGAGGATGTGGCTGACGACGGCCACGTGCGCCCGGAAGCCTTCCCGGCTGACGTTCGGCCCCACAGTAGCCAGGTGGTCCGCGAGCGAGAGGAACAGCGTATCGACGCCGGCCTCGCCGGTAGCGCGGAAGTAGCGGTAGACGGCGCGTTTCGTCGGTGCGCGGTCCTGCGCCATTTGCACCGGCCGCAGGTGCGCTTCGATCATCCTCATGACGATCTCTCGCTCGCGGCCAGAGAAGCGCAGTCTGCGCATCAGCCGGCCCGCGATCTCGGCGCCGGCATCGCTGTGACCGAAGAAGCGCATCCGGCCGGACTCCTCGAACGTCTTCGTCGCCGGCTTACCGATATCGTGCAGGAGACCACAGAGCTTGACCAGCGCCCGGCGAGGCGTTCCGGCAGCCACCGGTTCGCGGAAGTAATCGCGGCCGCCGTCCCACCATTCGAGCGCGCTCCACAGCTCCCGCCACAAGCGCCCGTTTCGCTTGTCAGCCGACGGTTCGTCCGCGAGCAGAGCGTCGAGCGCATCCACTGCTGCGATCGAATGGCCGAAGACGTCGTGGTGGTGCTCCTTCGGCTGCTCAACGCCGCGCGTCACGTCCATCTCCGGCAGAACGGCCGAGAGCAGCCCCAATTCGTCGAGCAAGCGCATGCCGGGAACCGCCTGGGGCGCCGCTAACATCCGCATCAGCTCGTCGCGTTGCCGTTCCGGCGCCGCCTCCGCCACTCGCGCCGCGTGCCGGGAGATCATCTCCCGCGTCGACGTCTCGATCTCGAAGCCCAACTGCGCGGCGATGCGCGCACCCCGCAGCGGGCGCAGCCGATCCTCCCGCAGCGCCTCTTCGCTCGTCGCCCGAACGAGGCGGGCCTCAAGGTCCGCGAGGCCGCCGGTCGGGTCGATCACTTCGACCGCGCCGGCTGCCACCTCCGCCAGGGGCGCGCCCAGCGCATCGATCGTGTAGTCGCGCCGGCGCAGGTCGTCCTCAATCGTCCCTGGCACAGGCGTCAGGTCGATCGTGACGTCGCCGTCCGGCAGGACGATGCGAGCGTGCCCTCGCCCTTCGTCGAGCGTGACGAAGTGGCCGCCCAGTTCGCCCGCCAGCTCCCGGCCAACGGCGAGCGAGTCGCCCGCGAGGGCTACGTCCAGATCGCGCGCGGGCAGTCCCAGGAGCGCGTCCCGAAGGAAGCCGCCGGTCGCGTGAGCAGACACGGCGCGCGCCTCGAAGAACGTCGTTAGCCGCTCCAGTAGCCGGCGCTGTTCGGGGGCGACCGTAATCCGCCGCATGCCGTCTCGACGTTAGCGGGGCGTGGTCTCGCGGCTGATGCTCTCGCCCGGCTCCACCTTTTGCAGCTCGTCCAGGCTGTCGAGGTGGTCGATGTAGAGCGTGCCGTTGATGTGGTCGATCTCGTGCTCTAGCGCCTGCGCCAGCAACGTGTCCCGCGCCTTAATGCGCACCTCTTTCCCCTCGCGATTCAGCCCCTTCGCCACGACGACGCGGTGCCGCACAAGCTCGGCGTGATAGCCGGGCACGGACAGGCAACCTTCGTCCACCTGGCGCTCGCCGGCGACCTTCACGATCTCCGGGTTGATCAGCGCGAACGGCTCCTCATCCGGAAGACCGATGACGATGACCCGCAGCGAGACGCCGATCTGGGGCGCCGCCAGACCAACGCCTCGCGCCGCCTCCATGCTCTCGATCATGTCGTCGATCAGCTGCTGTATTCTCGCGTCGCGCTGGGGCGCGTTGGGCACGCGCTTCGCCTTCTGGCGCAGCACGGGCTCGGGCAGTTCGCGGATGGGATGGACGGTCATGTATCGCTCCAGGCAATATTCTAGCGCAGCCTTGCCGCCGCCAGTCCTGCCCGCCATCATGTAGCCGATGATCGCACGCGGGACGCTTCTTTCGTTTGGGCTGTGGATCGTCCTCCTCGCCTTCGTCCGCGTCGCCGTCATCCCTCCCGAGTCGTGCGGCATCGAAAGCGAGGAGCGCATCGCGGAATCCGCCGTGGCTGCAGCCGCCTGGATGACCCGCAACCAGAACGCCGACGGCACCTACGTCTACCTCTACTACAACGAAAGCGACACGATACCGATCGCCTACAACGAGGTGCGCCACGCCGGCGTCACGATGTCGCTCTACCAGGCCGCCGGCCGCCTCGGCGACCGCGAGGCGCTTGCCACCGCCGATGACGCCCTCGCCTGGATGGAGGAAAACCTCGTCCGCCAAGACGGCTGGGCCGCGCTCGCCCTGGGCGGAAGGACTGACCGGCCCCCTCTGGGCGCCTCCGCGCTGATGGTCATCGCCATGGCCGAACGCCGGCTGGCGACCGCTGACACGCAATACGACGACCTGATGCGCGAGGTCGGCCGCTACCTGACGGTGCTCCAGCGAGACGATGGCGGCTTCCACGTCGCCTGGCGAATCGACGTCGATGCTCCCGACACGGTGGGCAGATCCCGCTTCTATCCAGGCGAAGCGCTGTGGGCGCTGGCGCTCCTGCACGAGGCATTTCCCGGCGAAGGCTGGGACTCCCACGCCCGCGACGCCCTCCACTTCATCACGACCCTTCGAGACGACGTGGAGGACGTCAGCTTCCCGCCGCTGGCCGACCAGTGGACCGCCTACGGCCTCGCGGAGATGGTCGAGTGGGGGCTCACGGACCTGCAGATCGACTACGCGCGAAAGCTGGCCGGGCGCTTCGGCATCCTCGTCCGCACGGCCAGTCAGCGCGAGGGCAGCTGGTACGGCAGCCTCCTGCGCGGCGAAGACGCCCGCGCCTCTGGCGTCGGGACGTGGACCGAGGGCCTGGCCGGCCTTTGGCGCGTCGCCGCCTACGACGACCGGCTGGCCGACATCAAGGACAAGACGGAGGAGCGGCTGCACTGCATCGCCGGGATACTCGCCGACCGCCAGTTCGACGCCGAAGAGGCGGAAGAATACGATAGGCCCGGCCTCATCGAAGGCGCCTGGTTCCACGAGGGCGAGACCCGCATGGACGACCAGCAGCACGCCTTCTCCGGAATCATCTACGCGCTCGACGCCCTTGCTGAGCACCAGATGCGCGAACCAGAGGAGACGCTCGAATGACCGAGATTCTGCGCGCCGCCGTGGGCGTCTTCGCGACGCTGGCGCCGTTCGGCCTGATCCCCGCCTTCCTCGCAGTCTCGCGTAACGGCCGCGAGGACGAAGACGCCCGCGCCGACCGGACGCTGCCTCTCACGGTCATCACGGCGCTGGTCGTCCTGCTTGTCGCGGTCGTCATCACCGACCTCTTCCTCGGCTTCCTCGACGTCTCGCCGGAGAGCTTCCAGGCCGCCGCCGCCGTGATCATGGCGCCGCTGGCCGTTCGGCTGCTCTGGTCCGGCCGTTCACTCGGCCTCGGCGAGGTGGCGACCAGCCGGCCCTGGCTCCTGCCGCTGGCGATTCCCGGCCTGGCCGGCCCGGCATCCCTCGGCATCGTCGTCGTTTACAGCGGCCGCTACGGCGAGGCCGACGCCGCAGTGGCCGTCACAATCGCGATCGTGGCCGCGGGCGCGCTGCTCTACACCGGCGACTTCTTGCAGCGCAGACTCGGCGCACGGGCGATCGGCGTCCTCGGGCGGCTCTCCGGCGCCCTGATCATCGCCATCGCGGTCGAACTGGCGGTCGACGGCGTGCGCAGCGTCTGAATCAAACGCCCGTAGTCGCCTCCAGCAACAGCAGGGCGCCGAGCACGACGAGCGCCGACGCCAGCAGGATCAGGACGGAGCGGCCTTTGATCCGCTGTGCCAGGTACGTGCCCAACTGTGCGCCGGGCACCGCACCCAGGGCCAGCGCCGCGACCTTGGCGACCTCTGCGCCGCCCAGAGTGCCCGTCGCCAGGTGTATGGCGGACGCCCCGCCGGACATGAACGCCAGGACGAATAGCGACGTCGCCACGGCGAAGTGCACCGGGATGTGCAGAAGTATGATCATCGCCGGCACGTGAATGACGCCGCCACCGATGCCGAACAGGCTGGAGACGACGCCGATCCCCAGACTCAGCGTCAGCCCCAGCCAGATCTTGTAGGCGTAGACGTACTGCTTGCCGTCGGCGTCGGTGACGCTGCGCCGGATGATGCCGCGGCCGCGCAACGGCTTGCGGATCGCCAGCGGACGGCCCCACAGGGACACCGCCGCCACGCCCAGCAGCATCACCCCGAACAGACCCGTGAACAGCCTCTCCGGCACGAACTGCACCAGCAGCGCACCGGCCACGACACCGGGTGCGGAGGCCACGGCAAAGAGAAGCCCCGTCCTGTAGTCGATCCGGCGCTGGCGGGCGTAACTTGCCGTGCCGGATGCCGCGCTCAAGAAGACGACACCAAGCGAGATCGCCGTTACTTCTTCCGGCTCCAGCTCCGGGTAAAGGATCAGCAGCGCCGGCACGAGCACGAATCCGCCGCCCGCGCCGACTATCGTTCCGTACGTGCCGATTCCCAGGCCAAGCAGCACCAACCCGGCCAGCTCAAGCACCGGGCGTACCTGCTCGACGTGAAACTTCGCGGGCGATCAACACGTATCCGGGCTGATGATACTTCCTTGCGCCGCTTGAGATACGCGCATATTGTGGAATGCAGGCTGCACGAATCGGCCCAAACGCATTTATGGAGACTACGGCCGCCGATGACCCCAACTCGTCCTCCTTCGTAGCCCGTCTCGCCGCGCGCCTGCCCATCTCACCGGAGTTCCTCAAGTTCCTCCTCGTCGGGGGCGTCATCTTCGTCATCAACCAGGCCGCACTCCTGCTCTTCTACGACATTCTTCCGGTCCTCCCGGTCCGCGACCGCAACTTCGACTTCGTCCTCTTCACGCACCCGGACATTCGCCTGCTGCTGGCCTCGGCACTGGCTGTCGAGGTCTCGATCGTGTTCAAGTTCTACGCACTCGAACGCTGGACGTTCCGGGACCGGCCGCGCCGCGGTTGGCGCCCTGTGCGCTTCCTGCGGTTCAACGCCAGCTGCATCGTCGGCTCGGTCATCATCGTCGCCACGGTGAACGTCCTGACGCCCGTCTTCGGGATCAGCCCCTACCTCTCGAACACCGCCGGCACACTCCTCGGCTTCAGCGCCAACTGGTTGTTCAGCACCTACCTCATCTGGCCCCTCGCCCGCTCTGAAGCGAGCCCTGGCTGATGGGCGAGCCCCGGTACGGCAGGTCCGCAGGCGCCTCCCGGCGAGCACCGGACGACGAGCCACCCCGAGGGTTCCACTGGGCAGACCTCAACGTTCCGCACCTGATCGAATCGGGCCGGCCCACGATCGTCGGCTGGTGCGTTCTGTTCGCCGTCGTCACGTTCGGACTGTTCTGGTTCCTTGGGCCGAAGGACACAATCTACTCGTTTCAGGTCAGCCAGGCGAACAACATCATCCACGGCCACCTGGACATGGACCCGCAGTACACCAAGAACTACTCCGTCCTGGAGCGCGTCCTCTACGACGGTGAGGGCTTCTGCTTCCCGCCCGATGAGCCGGCCGCGGCGCTGGTATCAAACGCCCGCATCTCAGAGGACTGCAAGACGTACATGCAGCATTCGCTCGGCCCAGCGATCATCGTCCTGCCAGGCGTTTTGCTCTTCGGCGTCGACCTGAACCAGACGCTTGTCTCCGTGATCTTCGCCGCGATGACCGCGCCCATCGTCTTCCTCGTCGCCCGCGGCCTCTCGAAGAGCACCGAGGCGCGCGTCTGGCTGACGGTGCTTATGGTCTTCGGCACGATCTTCTTCTGGGTGGGCGCCAACGGCGGCGTCTGGTTCTTCGCCCATACGACAGCGACTTTCTTCCTGTTCGCCGCGATCTATTTCACGATCACGAGACCGAACCCGCTTTTTGCGGGGGCGCTCCTGGGCGCCGCGTTCATGTCCCGTCCGACGGTGGCGATGACCGGCATCTTCTTCGTGATCATGTTCGCGCACCTCTGGCTGCGTCCGCCCGAGGGCGGCAAGTCGCTTCTGGGGCGCATCGATTGGGCTCCGGTGGGCGCCTTCTTCGCCGGCGTCTCGCCCTTCGTCTTGACGACGATGGCGATCAACTACGCCCGCTTCGACAATCCCGTTGAAGCAGGCTACAACTTCGGCGAGCAGCTTCACCAGGACCACTTGACGGACGTCTACCCGAACGGCACGTTCGACCCCGGCTACATCGATCGTCATCCACCCATCGCCCTGGAGCAGATGCCGATCTTCCAGGACACCGCACCGTATATCTTGCCGTCGTGGGCGGGGATGGCGATGTGGGCGACAACGCCAGCGTTCCTCTTCGCCCTCTTCGCCGGCATCAAGGAGCGCGCCGTCCTCATCATCGGCGGCGTCGCGGTCGGCCTAGCCACGTTCGTCATCCTCTCGCGAGGCGTGGCCCAGGCCGGGGACTGGGGCTGGGCCACGACGGAGATACCGCTGGGTATCCACCTGCTGCCGTTCTGGGCGATGATCGGTATGTCCGTCGTCTACTCGCTAATTCACCGCGACCGCTTGATCGCGGCCTGCTGGGCAGCGATCATTCCGACGGCGTTCTTCATCTTCAACTTCGCCGCCACCGGCTGGTCCCAGTTCGGCTATCGTTACGGACTCGACTTCACGCCGTTCCTCTGGCTCCTCGTCGCCAGAGCGATCGGCGATGAGATCAAGTGGTACCACAAAGTGATGATCTCGATCGGTGTCCTCGTCAACCTGATGGGCCTGCTCTGGATCTATCAGCTTGGCGACGCGAACAGCGCTCTCGGGGGCTTCCTCCGGGACATACTGGATGTCCTGGGTGACGATCCGTCCAGCTGGACCTGGGTGCGCTTCTAGTCTTCGTCGCTGCGCTGACCCGCGCGCAGAACGTCGATCAGCACCGCCGCCACAATCAGGTTGAGGCCGGACACGACGAGCGTCTGCGCCACGGCGCCCCACCCCAGAGCCAGGCTGACCGGGGCGTCGATCGCCCACTGCCGGAGGAGGTATGCGTCCAGCCCAACCCCGGCGATCAGCGACACCACGCCGGTCAGCAGGAAGTAGTCACCGACCGGGATCGACTCGTCCCGCAGCACACTAACGACGCGCCCGGGGTGTGCGACGTCCCGCCGCCAGGCCAGCCACTTGGTCGCGATGCCCAGCGTCAGGAAGGCGACGCCGCCGGGCACGAGGATGCCGCCAGCGAACACCGGCTGCCAGCTCACCGAGCCGACGTCCACACCGTCGCTGAACGCCACCCCCATGGCGAGCGACAGAACACCGAGGACGATCGCGATAAGCCCCGGGTAGATGAAGATGAGGTCCGCGCTCTCCAGGATGATGAAGCGCGCGATCGCCCAGCCGTGCGTAAGGCCGCGCAGCTTGCTCGGCTCGCGCCTGACGCCGTACGGCACCGGCACTTCCGCGACGCGCATGCCACGGCGGCCGGCGCGCAGGCAGATCTCTGACTCCAGTTCGAAGCCCGCCGCCACCGGCGACATCGCGTCCCAGGCTTCGCGCGTGAACGAACGGAGCCCGGAGAGCACATCGCCGAAGCTCTGCCGAGTGATCACGCTGATCAGTGTGCTGAACATCGGGTTGCCGATAC